>NZ_JBHYYB010000058.1:0-57667 GCF_042752535.1 Kitasatospora sp. NPDC059327
AGGCCGGTCATGTGGGCCAGGTGCAGGGCCTCGACGACCTCGCCGTAGACGTCCAGCTGCAGCTGGCCGGCCGCGCCGTTGCCGACCCGCACCGGCAGCGAGCCCTCGTAGCCGGGCAGCCAGTCCAGCGAGGACTCGGTGAGCTCGCGCTCCCCGGCGATGCCGTACATGATCTGCAGGTTCTCCGGGTCCCCGGCGACGGCGCGCAGCAGCCACTCGCGCCAGGCGCGGGCCTCGTCGCGGTAGCCGGTGCGCAGCAGCGAGGAGAGGGTGATCGCGGCGTCGCGCAGCCAGGTGTAGCGGTAGTCCCAGTTCCGCTCGCCGCCGATGTCCTCGGGCAGCGAGGTGGTGGGGGCGGCGACGATGCCGCCGGTCGGGGCGTAGGTGAGGCCCTTGAGGGTGATCAGGGAGCGGATCACCGCCTCCCGGTAGGGGCCCTGGTAGGTGCACTGGTCGGCCCACTCGTGCCAGAAGTCCGCGGTGGCGTCGAGCATCTCCTCGGTGTCCGGGGCCTTGGGCGCGTCCAGGTGGGAGGCCTGCCAGGTGAGCGCGAAGGCGATCCGCTCACCGGCCGTGACGGCGAAGTCCGCGTAGGTGGTGAGGTCGCGCCCGTAGGTCTCGGCCTCGCCGTCCAGCCAGACCGAGTCGGGGCCGGCCACGGCCACGGTCCGGTGGCCGCCGTCGGCCTGCTCGACGCGGTGCACCCAGGGCACGACCCGCCCGTAGCTGAACCGCATCCGCACCGCGGAGCGCATCCGGACGGTGCCGGACAGGCCCTCGACGATCCGGATCATCTGCGGGACGGCGTCCCGGCCGGCCAGCGGGCGCGGGGGCATGAAGTCGATCACCCGGACGCTGCCGCCCTCGCGGTCCCACTCCTGCTCCAGGATCAGCGAGTCGCCCCGGTAGCGGCGCCGGTCGGCGGGGACGGCCGGCGCGGCGGCGGTGGGCGGGGGGACCCGAAGGTCGCCGGTGTCGGTGAGGCGAACCCGCGGGGTGTCCGGGGCGGGGGCGGGGACGGCCGGCAGCTCGGCGGCCATCACCTCGGCCGGGCCGATCCGCCAGAAGCCGTGTTCATCGGTGCCCAGCAGGCCGGCGAACACGGCCGGCGAGTCGAAGCGGGGCAGGCACAGCCAGTCGACCGCCCCGTCCCTGCTGACCAGGGCAGCGGTCTGCATGTCCCCGATGAGTGCGTAGTCCTCGATACGGCCGGCCACGTGGATCTCCAGTTCGCAATGTGGTCAGGACGCATCGGCGATCCGAGGAGAGCCAGCGGGTCTGCGGGGCCGGGGCCACCCCGGGACGTCCGGCCTGCCGGGGGGTGGTGGCAGGCCTTGCTGGAGTGTCCGCGCGAGGCCCGGTCGAGCCCCAGGGTGGGTGGGGAGGAGCTGGATAACGGGGAGGTCCGGTCGCGCATCGGGGACCGAGAGGTGTCCTGACCCTCCCACGCCCTCCGCGTGCTCGTGCTGTCGGCGATGCGTCCGTGCAGCTTACGACGGACGAAAGGGGCGAAGCACGCGGACGCAGCCCCGTGGGGCAACACAATTCGGCGGAAATGCCGTGCATCGTGGGGGAGCCGTGCAGGATGGCTCGGAAGGATCACCTCCGGATGGTCCGTCGGGAGGGGCCGTGATGACCCGCCCGAGCGCCGCGGAGTGGCCCGCTCGGGCCGGTGGTGCGACTGGTGTGGCGCGTGCGCCGGATGATGCGCCGGTGGTGAGCCGGGAGTGCGCCGGGAGTGTGGTTCCCCGGCGTCACGAGCGGGCCGGAACGCGTCCCGGCCGGGGCACTGATACCCTGGTATCCCGTGGACCGGTGGGATCAAACGCCCCGGACCAGCCGAACCGACGACCCACCGAGTGCCGTGCACCGCATCACACTCCCGTCGCGCAAGGCGAGCCGAGAGCTTCCCGCCCACGTCACCTTCGACACGCGACCCACGGGAGCCCCCTCTTGGCACAGCCCCATTCCGGCAAGGCATCGAACGGCCGCGCCGTGACGACCAAGCACCTCTTCGTCACCGGGGGTGTCGCCTCTTCGCTCGGCAAGGGCCTCACCGCCTCCAGCCTGGGCGCCCTGCTCAAGGCCCGCGGACTCCGCGTGACGATGCAGAAGCTCGACCCGTACCTCAACGTGGACCCGGGCACCATGAACCCGTTCCAGCACGGTGAGGTCTTCGTCACCGACGACGGCGCCGAGACCGACCTCGACGTCGGTCACTACGAGCGGTTCCTCGACACCAACCTGCACGGCTCGGCGAACGTCACCACCGGCCAGGTGTACTCGACGGTCATCGCCAAGGAGCGCCGCGGCGAGTACCTGGGCGACACCGTCCAGGTGATCCCGCACATCACCAACGAGATCAAGGCCCGGATCCGCCGGATGGCGACCGAGGACGTCGACGTGGTGATCACCGAGGTCGGCGGCACCGTCGGCGACATCGAGTCGCTGCCCTTCCTGGAGGCCGTCCGCCAGGTCCGCCACGAGGTCGGCCGGGACAACGTGTTCTTCGTGCACGTCTCCCTGCTGCCGTACATCGGCCCCTCGGGCGAGCTGAAGACCAAGCCCACCCAGCACTCGGTGGCCGCGCTGCGCAACATCGGCATCCAGCCGGACGCCATCGTGCTGCGCGCCGACCGCGAGGTCCCGCAGGCCATCAAGCGCAAGATCTCGCTGATGTGCGACGTGGACGAGGAGGCCGTGGTCGCGGCCATCGACGCCAAGTCGATCTACGACATCCCCAAGGTCCTGCACGGCGAGGGCCTGGACGCGTACGTGGTGCGCCGTCTGGACCTCCCGTTCCGCGATGTGGACTGGACCACCTGGGACGACCTGCTGCGCCGCGTCCACGAGCCGCAGCACATCGTCAAGGTCGCGCTGGTCGGCAAGTACATCGACCTGCCGGACGCCTACCTGTCGGTGACCGAGGCGCTGCGCGCCGGCGGCTTCGCCAACAACGCCCGGGTCGAGATCAAGTGGGTCACCTCGGACGACTGCGAGACGCCCGAGGGCGCGCAGGAGCACCTCGGCGACGTGGACGCGATCTGCATCCCCGGCGGCTTCGGCGACCGCGGTGTGGACGGCAAGGTCGCCGCGATCACCTACGCCCGGGAGAACGGGATCCCGCTGCTGGGGCTCTGCCTGGGGCTGCAGTGCGTGGTCATCGAGGCGGCCCGCAACCTGGCCGGCCTGCCCGAGGCGAACTCCACCGAGTTCGACGCGGCCGCCAAGTACCCGGTCATCTCGACCATGGCCGAGCAGCTGGCCATCGTCGACGGGAAGGGCGACCTGGGCGGCACCATGCGGCTGGGCCTCTACCCGGCCAAGCTCGCCGAGGGCTCCATCGTCCGTGAGGTCTACGGCGGCGAGCAGTACGTCGAGGAGCGCCACCGCCACCGCTACGAGGTCAACAACGCGTACCGCGC
Source organism: Kitasatospora sp. NPDC059327 (assembly GCF_042752535.1). Taxonomy (NCBI): domain Bacteria; kingdom Bacillati; phylum Actinomycetota; class Actinomycetes; order Kitasatosporales; family Streptomycetaceae; genus Kitasatospora; species Kitasatospora sp. NPDC059327. The sequence continues at coordinate 3,426 of NZ_JBHYYB010000058.1, forward strand.
CGACCTGGAGAAGACCGGCCTGCAGTTCTCCGGCCTCTCCCCGAAGGGCGACCTGGTCGAGTACGTCGAGTACCCGCGCGAGGTGCACCCCTACCTGGTGGCCACCCAGGCCCACCCGGAGCTGAAGTCCCGTCCGACCCGCCCGCACCCGCTCTTCGCGGGCCTGGTCAAGGCGGCCATCGAGATCAAGACGGCCGGCCAGTAGTCAGGGCCGACCAGTAGCCGACCAACAGTCGTCGACATGTCACCGGACGGCGGCCCCGCGATTCCCGCGGGGCCGCCGTCCGGCGTTAGATTGTGTCGTACTGACGAAAAGGGGAGAGCGATGGACGACCAGAGCATCTTTGACGTGCCCGAGGAGTGGGAGACCCGGGGGACCGGGACGCCGTTCCAGGGCAAGGTCACCGGGGTGCGCTCCGAGGAGGTCCGGATGCCCGACGGCAGCTGGGCCCGCCGCGACTACCAGACCCACCCCGGCTCGGTCTCCGTCCTGGCGCTGGACGACCGGCAGCGGGTGCTGATCCTGCGCCAGTACCGCCACCCCGTCCGCCAGCGGCTCTGGGAGCTGCCGGCCGGCCTGCTCGACGTCCCCGGCGAGAACCCGCTGCACGCCGCCCAGCGCGAGCTGTACGAGGAGGCGCACTGCAAGGCCGACACCTGGCGGGTGCTGGTCGACTTCTACACCTCGCCCGGCGGCACCGACGAGGCGCTGCGGCTCTTCCTCGCCACCGACCTCACCGAGGCCGACGGCGAGCGGTACGAGGCGCACGGCGAGGAACTGGAGATCGAGACCGCCCGGGTGCCCGTCGGCGAGCTGATCCGGCTGATCCACGCGGGCGAGCTGCACAACCCCACCCTGATCACCGGCACGCTGGCCGTCCACGCCGCCCTCACCGGCCCCGGCGGCCTGGAGGCGCTGCGCCCGGCCGGCTCGCCGTGGCCGGCCCGGCCGTTCTCGGCCTGAGCCCGGGGGACTCCCCGGCGTGGCCGGTGACCCGTGGCCGGTGGCCGGTGCCCCGTCCGGTGGTCCGCGGCCTTCGTGCCTTCGTGCCTTCGTGCCTTCGTGCCTTCGCGGCCCTCGTGGCGTGAGCCGGTCGCGGTGAGCCACGTGCGGTGCCACCGGGTGGGCCGGCCTCCCGCGGTTGGTCCGCGGGGGTGACTTACCGGTTCGTACGACCGGATGTCACCTCGGCGGAGCCGGACGGTCGAACTACGCTTCGCAGACAGGGCGCCCGTCCCGGGCCGCCTCCGCTGAGCGCTGGGTGACGTCGGGAGTGGCACGGGTGGCGAGGAAGACGGTGACGATGGACGCGGGGCCCGGCGCGTCCGTCGAGGGTGTGCCCGGACTGGACCGGCTGCCCGCCGGTCCCGCGCTGCTCGTCGGCCGGCGGGCCGAGCTCGCCGCCCTGCGGGCCGCCGCCGCCCGGCCCGCCGAGGGCCGCAGCCGTGTCCTGGTGCTGGCCGGCCGGCCCGGCTCCGGGCGGACCACGCTGGCCGTTCGCTTCGCCCTGACCGTCGCCGCCGACCATCCCGACGGCGTGCTGTTCGCCCGGCTCTCCGCCCCCGACGGCGGCCGGGTGCCCCCCGCCCGGGCCGCCCGGCGGCTGCTGGAGCAGCTCGGCGCGGACATCGCGGGCGTCCCGCTGCCCGGAGCCGTCGAGGACGGCCGGGACGAACCGGCCTGCGTCGCGCTGCGCGAAGCGCTGGCCGGGCGGAAGGTCCTGCTGGTCCTGGACGACGTGCGGGACGCCGGACAGCTCTGGCCGCTGCTCGCGGACGAGCCCGGCTGCCTCGTGCTGGCCACCACCGCCGGGCCGCTCACCGGCATCGAGGACATCGACCCGGTCATCCTCGGCGGGCTCGACCGGCAGGCCTCGGGCGAGCTGCTCGGGGACCTGGTCGGCGGGACGCGGATCAGCTGCGACCCGGTCGGCGGGGCCGACCTCGCCGAGGCCTGCGCCTCCCGGCCGGCCGCGCTGCGGCTGATGGCCGGATGGCTGCGGGGCAACCCGAAGCTGGCGGTCACGGACGCCGCGAAGGAGCTGGTCCGGGCGGTCCGGGAGGCCGACGCGAAGCCGGCGGGCGGCGTACGGGCGGGCGGGAACGCGGCCGGGGCGAAGGAGGTCCCGCCGGGTGCGCCCGGCGGGACCGGCAGGACCGCGGCTCCGGGAGGGTCGGCGCCGGGGGCGGCGGGTCCCGGTGCGGCGAAGGACACGCTCAACGGGGGAAAGGGCGGAGCGGACGGCCGGGCTCCGGGCGGGCCGGGTCCGGGCGGGCAGGCTCCCGGTGGGTCCAAGGACGTTCCGGGGGGAGTGAAGGGCGACAAGCGACCGGCGGGGGCCGCCCGGGGCGGGGCGAAGCGGGGAGAGCGGCGCGGCGGGCCGCGGAACGGGCAGCCGGCGCCCCAGGGCGTCGAGGCCGTGGAGCGGCCCGGCCGCCGGGTAGCGGCGGGAGTCGCGCCGGGGGTCGGGTCGGGAGCCGCGGGGGTCGGCCCGGGCCCGGACGCGCGGCCGCCGTCGCCGGCCCCGGCCGGTACCGCGGCCGCCCTGTCGTCCGCCGCCGTGCCGGTGACCGACCCCGCCACCTGGGTGAAGCCCGCGCCCGAGCCCGCCGAGCCCGTCCCGGTGCCCGACAACGACCCGTTGATCGGCGCGTTCACCCTGCTGTACGGCACGCTGTCGGCCGCCCAGGCGCGGATGCTGCGGGCCCTCACGCTCGCCCCGGGGCAGCTGGCCGACCTGCGGACCGCCTCGGCCCTGGTGGGTTGCCCGGCGCCGGAGGCCGCCGTCACGCTGGCCACGCTCGCCGAGCGGGACCTGCTCGGTGAGGAGCCGCCCGCCGCCGACGGCACCCTCCGCTACCGGGTGCCCGGCCGGCTCTACCCCCGACTGGTCCGGCTGCGCGAGCGCGAGGACCGGCCCGCCGAGCTCGAACTGGCCCGGGCCCGGCTGCTGGAGCGGCTGGTCCGGCTCACCGACTCCGCCCGCGCGCTGCTCGACCCGGCCGGCGGCCCCGGTCCGGACCCGCTGCCGGGCCCGTTGCGGCTGCGCTCCGGCGACGAGGCCCGGCAGTGGCTGCTCGGTGAGCGCGACGTCCTGCTCGGCGCGGTCGCCGACGCGATCGGCCAGGGCGATCTGGACGGTTCGGCCGGCCGCCTGGTCACCGCCCTGCTCCGGGCGCTGCCGCTGACCGGTGCCGCCGCCCCCGCCGACCTGTACCAGTTGCACGAGCAGGTGCTGACCGTGGCCGAACGGCACGGCAAGCCCCGCCGGGCCGCCGCCGCGCTGCTCAACCTGGGTGACCTGCAGGCCGCCGCCGGTCGCTGGGAGCAGGCCGTCACGCACTACCGGGCGGCCCTGGAGCACGCCCGATCGGCCGACGACGAGGCGCTCTGCGCCCGGGCCCTGGAGGGCGCGGCCGGCTGTTACCGGGCGCTCGGCGAGGCGGTCCGCGCCGCCGACTGGTACGGGCGGGCGCTGGCCCTGCGGCAGTCGATGGGCGACCACGCCGCCGAGGCGCGGCTGCTCGCCCGGGTGGCCGAGGCGCACACCGCGCAGCGCCGGTTCGAGGAGGCCGAGCGCGAGTACCGGGCGTCGCTGTCGGTGCTGCGGCGCCTGGGCGACAAGCGGGGGCTGCAGGCGGTCGGCGCGGCCCTCGCCGAGCTGCGGGAACGTCTCGACGGCGGGTGGTAGGGGGCGGTTCCGGAGTATTGTCGTTAATGCCCGGTTGGCATTGCTTTGACGGGAAGATCACTGGGGAAGCCTACGAACCTGCCAATGTCTCCGGCAGATTTATTCACTTTGGAAGGCTGACACGCCGCCTGGGCTTCATTACACTCGAACTCAGTCGCGCAGCGATCCATGCCCCGGTGCCTTCCGGAGGCTTCCCCACGTGCGCGTCGCCCGCCGGTCTTCTCCGGTAGGGACCCCCATGGCACAAGAGGACGTGTTTAGCCGTGAAGGTCGGCATCCCCCGCGAGGTCAAGAACCACGAGTACCGCGTGGCCATCACGCCCGCCGGCGTGCATGAGCTGGTCCGTAACGGACACGAGGTCTACATCGAGGACAACGCCGGTCTCGGCTCCTCGATCCCCAACGAGGAGTACGTGGCCGCCGGCGCCACCATCCTCCCCACCGCCGACGAGGTCTGGGCCACCGCCGACCTGCTGCTGAAGGTCAAGGAGCCCATCGCCCAGGAGTACCACCGTCTGCGCAAGGGCCAGACCGTCTTCACGTACCTGCACCTGGCGGCCGACCGCGCCGGCACCGACGCGCTGGTCGCGTCCGGCACCACCGCGATCGCGTACGAGACCGTGCAGCTCGCCAACGGCGCCCTGCCGCTGCTCGCGCCGATGTCCGAGGTCGCGGGCCGGCTGGCCCCGCAGGTCGGCTCGTACCACCTGATGCGTCCGGCCGGCGGCCGCGGCGTGCTGCCCGGTGGCGTCCCCGGCACCCACCCGGCCAAGGCCGTCGTCATCGGCGGTGGCGTCTCCGGCTGGCACGCGGCCACCATCGCCATCGGCATGGGCTACGAGGTGACCCTGCTCGACCGCGACATCAACAAGCTGCGCGAGGCCGACAAGGTCTTCGGCACCAAGATCAAGGCCATCGCCTCCAACGCCTTCGAGCTGGAGAAGGCCGTCCTGGAGGCCGACCTGGTGATCGGCGCCGTGCTGATCCCGGGCGCCAAGGCCCCGAAGCTCGTCACCAACGAGCTGGTCTCCCGCATGAAGCCGGGCTCCGTGCTCGTCGACATCGCCATCGACCAGGGCGGCTGCTTCGAGGACTCGCACGCGACCACGCACGCCGAGCCGACCTTCGAGGTCCACAACTCGGTGTTCTACTGCGTGGCCAACATGCCGGGCGCCGTCCCGAACACCTCCACCTACGCGCTGACCAACGCCACGCTGCCCTACATCGTGGAGCTGGCCAACCGTGGCTGGAAGGACGCGCTGCGTCGCGACCCGGCGCTGGCCAAGGGCCTGAACGTGCACGAGGGCCAGATCACCTTCGGCGCCGTCGCCGAGGCCTTCGGCCTGGAGTCCGTCTCCCTGGAGAGCGTGCTCGCCTGACCCGAGCTCCGGCTGAGCCCCGACCTGCGCCTTCCCGGCGCCGTTCGGCGGCCTCTCCGGTGTCTTGCCGGTGTCTTGCCGGTCCGGGGCGGTCCGCGCCGCGCCGGCGCACACCGTCCCGACCCCGGCCGCTCCCCGCTGGGCGGCCCGTAGGCCCCTGATCCTCCTCCCGCCCAGTGCCGGCGGGAGGAGGATCGGGGGCTTCGGCATGCCTGTGAACGGGTGGTGACATGGGCAGGTCGCTCTGTCGTCAATTTCTGTGGGTCGCGTCACCCGACCGCAGAAACGTTAGGGTCAAGGGCCCGCGCATCCCTTGACAGAGGGTTGCCCGATAGTCGACACATCCTGCCCACTACCGTGGATTGTGTTGCTGCGAACGCCTTGAACGGCCTAGAGTCGCAAACCGTCGGCATGCTGCCACGCTGACGAATCGACATAGAGTCCTGGATGCCCAAGGAGGTAAGACGACTTGTGAATGAGTCGACATTTGCTCCCGGGGGTGGTCAGCCAGGACTGGCGGAGCACACCGCCGTCCAGCCGAGTGAGGAGTCCGGGGCCCGGCATGCCACCGTGGGCTCGGCCGAGGTCGGCTCGGTCGCACTCCGTACGTTCGAAGCACGCCAGAACACAGCACAGGTGACCACGGTGACCGACTACGACGTCGACCTGCCGGCCCACGGCCTGGCCTACGGCGAGTTCGCCTACGGCGCCTACGACGACCCGGACGCCGAGTACGAACCGGACCCGGAGTACGCCGCCACGCTGGCCCCCGACGCCGCGCGCCAGCGCCGCGAGCGGGTCGGCCCGACCGGCCGTCCGCTGCCGTACTTCCCGATCCCCGCGCCGGTGGCCGAGCACGGCCCCGCGCAGATCATCGCGATGTGCAACCAGAAGGGCGGCGTCGGCAAGACCACGTCGACCATCAACCTGGGTGCGGCACTGGCCGAGTACGGCCGCCGCGTGCTGCTGGTGGACTTCGACCCGCAGGGCGCTCTCTCGGTGGGTCTCGGCGTCAATCCGATGGAACTCGACGTCACCGTCTACAACCTGCTCATGGAGCGGGGCCTGACGGCCGATGAGGTGCTGCTGAAGACCGCGGTGCCGGGCATGGACCTGCTGCCCTCCAACATCGACCTCTCCGCCGCCGAGGTGCAGCTGGTCAGCGAGGTGGCCCGGGAGTCCGCGCTGGCGCGCGCCCTGAAGCCGCTGCTGCCCGACTACGACTTCGTCATCATCGACTGCCAGCCCTCGCTGGGCCTGCTGACGGTCAATGCCCTGACCGCGGCTCACAGCGTCATCGTCCCGCTGGAGTGCGAGTTCTTCGCGCTGCGCGGCGTCGCGCTGCTCACCGAGACGATCGAGAAGGTCTGCGAGCGGCTCAACCCCGAGCTGCGCCTGGACGGCATCCTGGCCACCATGTACGACTCGCGCACCGTGCACAGCCGCGAGGTGCTGGCCCGGGTCGTCGAGGCGTTCGGCGAGCACGTCTTCCACACCGTCATCGGGCGGACCGTGCGTTTCCCGGAGACCACCGTCGCCGGCGAGCCGATCACGACGTACGCGACCAATTCGGTCGGTGCGGCCGCCTACCGTCAGCTGGCCAGGGAGGTGCTCGACCGGTGCCGCCCCGCCGAGTGAGTCTCCCGGGTGCCGACGAGCTGTTCCGGACCACCGGCGGGATGGCGCTGTCGCCGTCCCTCGCGCCGCGTCCGGCCGCCGAGGCGCCCAGACCGGAGACCGCGCGGACGGTCAACGGCGCCGGCCCGGGAGCGGACGGCGCCGAGGGCGTCGACGACGGAGCCGGGAGCGCCGCTGGCGGGACGACCGGAAGTGCCGCGACCGCCGGTGAGGCCGGTCGGTCGCGCGAGCACCAGCCGCCGGCCGGCGGCTCGGTGCCGGCCCCGGCACAGCCGGGCGGGGCCCAGGGCATCGGACAGAGCGGTGCCGCGGGCAGTGCGGCCGGCACCGCGGCGGGTGCCCTGCAGGCCGGGAAGGCGGCGCAGGGCGGCCGGAGCGCCGCGCCGGCGCCGCGCCAGCACGCGGGTGCCACCGAGGAGCAGGCGGGCGCCACAGGGCGCCCCAGGCCGCGTGGACGGGCTCCGCGCCGCCCCACCGGGCGGGAGCGGCACGACGAGAAGATCACCGTGTACGTGTCCGCCGAGGAGCTGATGGACCTCGAACACACCCGGCTGGTGCTCCGCGGTGAGCACGGGCTGGCCGTGGACCGCGGCCGGATCGTCCGGGAGGCCATCGCGGTGGTGCTGGCCGATCTGGAGCAGCGCGGCGAGGCGAGCATCCTGGTGCGGCGGTTGCGCGGGCGGTGACGTCCGGGCGGTGGCTGCTGCCGGGTGCTTCGGCGCCCCGGGGCGGCGGGCCGGTGCCAGTGGGGCGGTGTCCGGTGGGTGCCGGTGCGGTGCGGTGTGAGTCCGGGCGGTGTCCGGTGGTCCGCCGGCGGTGATGCGCGGGTCGTGATGCGCGGGTCGTGATTCCGGGCCGCGGGCGATGCGTGCGGCGTGTCGGCGGCCCCGGCGGGGGACCGGCGGCGCCGCCGGGTGAAGATGGACCGTCATGCCGAGCACCTCCGAACCGCCCGCCGTCGAGACCGCCGAGACCGCCGAGGTTGTCGAGGTTGTCGAGGTTGTCGAGACCAGTGGGACCAGTGTGGCCGGTGCGGCTGCCGAGGTCGTCGACCAGCCGCGCGGCGGCTTCCGGGTGCGGCTGGAGAACTTCGAGGGCCCCTTCGATCTGCTGCTCAGCCTGATCGCCAAGCACAGGCTGGACGTCACCGAGGTGGCGCTGGCGACGGTCACCGACGACTTCATGGCCCACATTCGCGCCGCCGGCCCGGACTGGGACCTGGACGCCGCGACCGAGTTCCTGGTGGTCGCCGCGACGCTCCTCGACCTCAAGGCCGCTCGGCTGCTGCCGGCCGCCGAGGTCGAGGACGAGGAGGACCTCGCACTCCTGGAGGCGCGCGACCTGCTCTTCGCCCGGTTGCTGCAGTACCGGGCCTACAAGCGGGCCGCGGCCCTGTTCGGCGACCGCTGGGCCGCCGAGCTGCTCCGGCACCCCCGCAGCGTCGGGCTGGAGCCGCGGCACGCGCAGCTGCTCCCCGAGGTCGTCATCAGCATCGCCACGGAGCGGTTCGCGCAGCTCGCGGCGAGGGCGATGGCGCCCAGGCCGAAGCCCGTCGTCTACGTCGACCACATCCACGCCCCGCCGGTCAGCGTCCGGGAGCAGGCCGGACTGGTGGTCGGGCTGCTCGCCGAGCTGGGCGAGGCCTCCTTCCAGCGGCTGGTCGCCGACGCGCCGGACACCCTGGTCGTGGTGGCCCGCTTCCTGGCCCTGCTGGAGCTGTACCGGGAGCGGGTGCTCGCCTTCGAGCAGCCCGAGGCGCTGGGCGAGCTGGTGGTGCGCTGGGTGGCCGAGGAGGACCGCCGCGTGGTCGAGGTGACGGACGAGTTCGACCGGCCGGCCGGTGAGCGGGAGTCGGTCGGTGAGTAGGACTCGGCGGGCGGGCGGAAGTCGGCGGGCGAGCGGAAGGAGGAGCGATGGCGTCTGGCGCGAACGCCGGTGAGCGGCCGGTGCGGCGTCCGCTCGGTGTGCCGGGGCAGCCGAGGGCGGAGGAGTGGTTGGAGCCGGCGCCCGGGGTGGTGGCGGAACCGGTGCTCGACGTGGTCGCCGGGGCCGTGACCGCCGGGGCGGCGGTGGCCGAGCCGGCGGCCGGGGTGGTGGCGGCCGAGGGCGCGACCGGTGAGCCGGCGGGCGCCGAGGCCCTGGCCGGCGGGGCCGTGGTGGCCGAACCCGCCCCGGGGGTGTCCGAGGTGCTGGTGGTGCACCAGAAGTCGGCTCCGTCGACTTCTGGCGCGGCAGGAGCCGAGCGGGTACCGGTCGAGGCGGTGCCGGCGGGCGGACCCGGGCTGAAGGCCGGACTGGAGGCGATTCTGATGGTCGTCGACGAGCCGGCCGCCGAGGCCCGGCTGGCGTCCGTCCTGGAGCGACCGCGGGAGGAGGTGGCGTCGGCGCTGCGTGAGCTGTCCGCCGAGTACACCGCCCAGGGGCGGGGTTTCGACCTGCGGTTGGTAGCCGGCGGGTGGCGGTTCTACAGCCGGGCCGAGTGCGCTCCGGCCGTCGACCGCTTCGTTCTGGACGGCCAGCAGGCCCGGCTGACCCAGGCCGCGCTGGAGACTCTGGCGGTCGTCGCCTACCGGCAGCCGGTGTCCAGATCGCGGGTCTCGGCCGTCCGTGGTGTGAACTGTGACGGCGTGATGCGTACCCTGGTACAGCGAGGACTGGTGGAAGAGGCCGGATCCGAGCCCGAAACAGGTGCGATCCTGTATCGGACGACGAACTACTTCCTGGAACGGATGGGGCTCCGCGGCCTGGACGAGCTGCCGGAACTCGCTCCCTTCCTGCCCGAGGTCGACGACGTGGAAGCGGAGTCCCTGGAGGGCACGATGATCGCGGAGGCGGTCGCCGCCGCTGCCGCGCAGGTTGCGAACGGCAGTGGCGAGGCCGATCGGGCTTCGCTCGATCGGTAGGGGGCGGTGAGGTCGGCCGAAACGACCGCACATCCCAGACGGAACGACGTACGGACACTTTGATGCGTAGCAGTGGCAACGGCAGGAACAGCAGCGGCGGCGGCGGCGGTCGCGGCGGACAGGGCGGGGGCCGGGGCGGCGGCTCCTACGGGGGCGGCTCGGGCCGCGGTGGCTCCGGCGCGGGCGCTTCGCGCGGGGGTTCCTCCGGCGGCGGTTCGTACGGCGGCGGTTCGTACGGCGGCGGCTCCGGGTCCTCGCGGGGCGGCTCCGGCTCGTACGGGTCCGGCTCGGGCTCGCGCGGCGGGTCGTCGGGCGGCGGTTCGTACGGTGGCTCGCGCGGCGGGTCGTCGGGCGGGGGCTCGTACGGCGGCGGCTCGGGGTCCTCGCGTGGGGGCTCGTACGGCGGCTCCGGTTCGCGGGGCGGGTCCTACGGTGGCGGCTCCGGTGCCTCGCGGGGCGGCTCCGGCTCCTACGGGCGCGACGACCGGCGTGACGATCGCCGGGACGACCGGCGCGACGACCGCCGGTTCCCGGACCGCCCGCTGCGGCCCGAGGAGCGGCGCTACGACCGCCCCGAGTTCGGCGGCGGCCCCAACGCCACCCCCGCGCGCGGCGGCTTCAGCGGTCGCCGTCCGGGGCCCGCGCCGCGGCCGCGCCGTGAGGGCCAGGGCGCCCCGGGCGACCCGCGCCGCCAGCCGCAGCGCTCGCGCGAGCTGCAGGCCAGGATCGAGGACGCCGTCCTCGCCCGGCACGACAAGCCGGCCGTGAAGGTGTCGAAGACCGGCGGCGAGCCCGAGGGCGAGCGCCTGCAGAAGGTGCTGGCCCGGGCCGGCATCGGCAGCCGCCGGGCCTGCGAGGAGCTGATCGAGCAGGGCCGGGTCGAGGTCAACGGCAAGCGGGTGACCGAGCAGGGCAAGCGGGTCGACCCGCAGAACGACGAGATCAAGGTGGACGGGCTGACCGTCGCCACCCAGTCGTACCTGTTCTTCGCGCTGAACAAGCCGGCCGGCGTGGTCTCCACCATGGAGGACCCGGACGGCCGCCAGTGCCTCGGTGACTACGTGACCAACCGGGAGACCAGGCTCTTCCACGTCGGTCGTCTGGACACCGAGACCGAGGGCATCATCCTGCTCACCAACCACGGCGAGCTGGCCCACCGGCTGACCCACCCGCGGTACGGCGTGACCAAGACCTACCTGGCCGCGATCCAGGGCCCGATCCCCCGGGACCTCGGCAAGCAGCTGGCCCAGGGCATCGAGCTGGAGGACGGCTTCGCCCGGGCCGACAGCTTCAAGGTGGTCTCCAACGTCGGCAAGAACTACCTGGTCGAGGTGACCCTGCACGAGGGTCGCAAGCACATCGTCCGCCGGATGCTGTCCGAGGCCGGGTTCCCGGTCGAGAAGCTGGTGCGCACGCACTTCGGTCCGATCGCGCTGGGTGACCAGAAGTCCGGCTGGCTGCGTCGCCTGACCAACCCCGAGGTCGGTCAGCTGATGCGCGAGGTCGGCCTGTAGGAACGTCGGCCTGTAAGAACGTCGGCCGGTGGGAACGCCGGTCGGTGGGCAGATCGGCAGGAATCTGTAGACCGGTCGGTGGAGGAGTCAGTCTCTAGACCGGTCGACATATTCTGGCTGGCTCTGTAGACCGGTCTGTATATTTCGCTCCGGCTCTGTGGGCCGGTCTACATATTTCGCGCGACGGCCCGGCTTCTCTGTAGACCGGTCTGCATATTCGAGCGTTCAGGAGGGCCTCCCCGCCAAGTGGCGGGGAGGCCCTCCTGCCGTTCGGCGGGTCCTGCTGTGAGCCGGGACGCATCGCCTGATCATCGCCTTGTCAGCGTCATGATCCGTGGCCGAAGATTGCCACCTGACCACGACTCGCCGGGTGGCGGGACTGCGCCACCCGGGGCGCGGGCGGGGAGTCGAGACGGGGAGCGGCGTCGTGTCCGATGCACCACTCAGCACACTGGGACTGGCCGCGCCGGACGGGCAGGTCTACGCGGCGCTGGTGGCCAACCCACAGTCCACGGCCGAGGACCTCGCGCTCTGTTGTGGTCTGACGCTCCAGCAGAGCGTCCGCGCACTGGACCGGTTGGCGCAGCAGGGCATGGCGACCCGGGCGCCGGTGGACCGGCACCGCTTCCTTCCGGTACCCCCCGATGTCGCGATAGGCACGCTGATCGGCCATCGCGAGTCCGAGCTACGGCACGCCAGGGCCGAGATGCACCGCCTGATGGACGCCTTCCGGGAGGCCTCGCGCTACACCGACCCGGCGCACTCGGTCGAGGTGCTGACCGGCGGCGAGGCGATCGCCCAGCGGCTGGAGCACATCACCGAGACCAGCCAGTACCAGGTCCGCGGCTTCGACTGCCCCCCGTACATCCAGGACCCGGTGGCCAACATCCCGCTGCAGCGCGAGCGGATGCGGGAGGGGCTGCGGTTCCGGACCATCTACGACCGGGAGGCGGTCGCCTGGCCGGGCCGGCTGGAGAAGAACATCCTGGTCGGCGTCGCGGACGGCGAGGAGGCGCGGGTCCGTCCGGTGCTCCCGATGAAGATGATCATGTCGGACGACCGGATGGCGATCATCCCGATCAGCGTGGGTGACAGCGTCCTCGACGCGGCCTATGTGATCCACCCGTCCGCGCTGCTCCAGGCGCTGGACACCCTGTTCGAGGCGGAGTGGGAGCGGGCGGTCCAGCTCCAGTCCGCGATCGGCGCCACCGAGGGCGCGTTGGAGCCGGAGGCCGACCACCGCAAGCTGCTGGGCCTGCTGGCGGCCGGCCTCACCGACGAGTCGATCGCCCGCTCGCTCGGCTGGAGCGCCCGGACCACCCAGCGCCGGCTGCAGAGCCTGATGCGGGAGCTGGGCGCCACCACCCGCTTCCAGGCCGGTATGGCGGCCCGGGAGCGGGGCTGGCTGTAGCGGGGCCGGTCGTAGCGGGGCCGGCCGTCGTGGGGGAGGCGCGGCCGGGGCCAGGGCCGGGGCGGCTCAGCTCCAGGGGGTGAGGTGCGCCCAGCGGCCGTCCGGCCCGCGCTCGACCTTCTCCAGGCCGACCACGGCGGACCGGTTCAGCCGCCCGTAGATGTGCGGGAACAGCACACCGGAAGTGGCCCCGGCCGGCGGTGCGCCGTTCGGGGCCTCCCACTTCACCATCGGCTCCACCAGCGACTCCTCGATCAGCAGCACCATCAGCGGACCGGGGGTGTCGGCGAAGAAGGCGTTGGCCACCGCGAGCGCCGTCAGCTCGTCAGCCGAGCAGTGGATGAACCCGTCGGTGAGCAGCGAGGCGGTGGCGTACGGCCGGCCGGGGTCGGCCAGCCAGTCGTCCAGGGGGGCGAGGTGCAGGATCATGTTCCTGTTGTACCCGACCGGTCGTCACGGCGAGGGCGCGGCCAGCGGCCGCGGGTGCTGGTGTCACAGGCCGGCCACCTTCGCGGAGGCGGAGATCTCGTACACCAGCGTCACCGTCCGGCGCGCGCCCGGGCCCAGCGGGAGGTCCCAGCGGACGATGCCCTCGGTGTCGAAGGCATCCGGTGCCGGGGAGCACTCCTCCTTGCGCAGTCGCACCTCCACCGCCGACACCTCGGAGACCGGCACCCGCTCGCGCACCGTGACCAGCTGTTCGTCCCGCTCCTCCGGGCCCGAGAAGCGGGAGATGTGCAGCCGCACCGTCCGGGTGGTCACCGAGCGCTGGGTGAGCCCGGCGGTGCCCTGCCGTTCGTCGGTCTCCCGGACCACCCGGTAGCCGTCCGAGCTGCCGAACGCCAGCTCGGCCTCGGCGCCCGCCGCGGTGAAGGGCAGCTCGCCCCGACCGGTGAAGCCGCTGCCGCGGATCAGTTCCACCGGGCCGGCGAGCAGCGCGTGGCCGGCCGCGTTGCGGAACCGGACCACCTGGGTCACCAGCGGCGACAGCTCGGGGGCGCACCCGAACTCGCCGGTGGCGGAAGCGGTGAACGAACCCAGCGGAACCCGGTGCGCCCGGCCGTCGGAGGGCACGGTGGCGGGCGCGGGGGCCCGTAGCACCCGGACCTCGCCGCCGTCGTCCACCCCCGGCACCGCCGCGGCCGGGCCGAGCGTACTGATCGTCTCCTCGCGCAGCTCCACCTCGACCGTGCGGCGCTCCTCGGCGTTGCGGTCGCGCAGCGCCAGCACGTCCTCGGTGATCGCGGGCGGTGCGGTGGCCAGCGCCGACCGGGCGGTGGAGAGGGTGAGCCGGGCACCCGTCCAGTCCTCGCCGGTGCGCTGCCAGACCACCGCCTCGGACTCCAGGCGCAGGGTCCCGTCCGCGAGGGTGGCCCGGTAGGACGGTCGCCAGACGGCGCACGGCACCAGATGGCTGACGGTCAGCCGGGCGGGGCCGGCGGTCGCCGCCTCGACGGTGAGGTCGAGATGGGCGACCAGTTCGGCCGGCTCCTCCTCGGCCTCGTCGAGGGCGGTCCGGGCCTGCGAGCGCTCGACCTCCAGCTCCCGCAACCGGGAGCGGACCGCCCGCAGCTCCTCGCCGTGGCGCTCGCGCTCGGCGTCCACCCGGTCCAGCTCGCGCGTCCAGCGGGCCCGCTCGACCTCGCCGACGCCGGCCCCCTCGCCGACCTCGCGGAGCAGGTCGGCGCAGAGCTGGGCGAGCAGCGCCAGCCGGGCCTCCAGGCGGTGGCGCAACTGGTCCTCGTGGCGGGCCCGGGCGTCGAGTTCGTGGACGCGGTGGCGCAGCGCGGAGTCGTCCGGACCGGGCGGCAGGGGCGCGCGCGGGGTCCAGGCCCGGACGATCCGGGCGTCCAGGACGCGGGCGCCGCCGGGCACGGCGGTGGTCGCTCCGGCGGGTCCGGCGGGTCCGGCGGGTCCGGCGGTCAGGGCGGCCCCGGCGAGGGGGGTGGCTTCGGCGCGCAAGGTCCGGTCGACGGCGAGCGCGGTGATCGGGCCGAGGCGCAGCCGCTGGACGCCGGCGGCGAGGTCGACGGTGACGGTGCGCTCGATCTGGCTGCGGTCCTCCAGGCAGGTGACGGCGGTGACCGGGAGGGGGATGGTCTCGCTGCTCATCGTTCAGTTCCTCCGGTTTCCGCCGACGATGGCCTTTCCGGCCGGGATTCTGATCTGGTACCCGCCGTCGAGCTCGGCGCGCCCGCCGGGCGGCAGGTCGATCCGCCAGAGCCGGGTGCTCGGCGGGCACTCCGGCGAGGGGACGGCGGGCGCGTGCCAGTCGGCCCGCTCCTCGATCCGGATCTCGCTGTCCGGGCTGACCGGCACGCGCTCGCGGACCTCGACGGTCACGGCGTGCCCGAGCCGGTTCGCCAACTCCACGTGAACCCGGTGGTCGAGCACGGTGCTGGTGTTCAGCATGCCCGTGGTGGACTCGTGCAGCTCGGTGCGGCGCGCCACCTCGACGCTCTCGGTGACACCGATGCCGAGTCGGCGCGTCCCGCCCGGCGCGAGGGTGGGCAGCGCGGCGGTGAGCAGGAACTCGTCGTCGACCGTGACCTCGACCGGGCCGGCCAGGACCGCCTGGGCCGTCCGGTTGGCGAGCACCAGCGTGCCGTACACCTTCTCCTCGACGGCGGGGACGGTGACGTACTCGGGCTGGACGGTCACCGGGATCTCGCCGATCGTGACGGTGTGCCAGCTGCCGTCGGACGGGATGTCGGCGGGGGCGGCGGCGTCGAACCGGTGGTCGAAGGAGCCGGCCGAGGCGCGCGGCGGCACGGCGTGGCGGGGGAGCGGGAGACCGCTCAGGGGTGAGCCGGTGGGTGCCGGGCGGGTCTCGGTCGGCGGGTGGAGCGTGCCGCGGAGCGCGGCGGGTTCGTCCGGTCCGGCCAGGACGAGCGAGGGGTAGTCGAGCAGCGTGGCGCCCGGGGTGGGGGCAGTCGGGGATGCGGGCGAGGGTGCGGCGCCCCCGAACTCGTCGGCGAACGCGGATCCGGCCGCCTCGGTGCCGCCGCGCGCGGAGCGGGCCCGGCGGGCGACCGGTGCCGGTGCCGCCGCCGGCGGGGGCAGCGGGCTGCCGGGCTGCGGGGGCGGTCCGCCGTAGCCCGCGAAGCCGAGGGACGGGAGCGGCGGCTCGTCGGCGGACAGGGTGCCGCCGGGGTGGGGGCCACTGGGGCGGGCCCCGCCCGCGTAGGGCGCGCCCGGAGCGGCGGGGGCGACGGGCGCGGCGGGTGCGGCGAAGCGCGGGGGCGCGGGGGCGGTGACGGGCACCGGGCCGCGTCGGCGGGGCTCGGGGCGGGGGCCCACCGCGTCGAAGCCGGTGAAGAGGTCGCCCAGGCCGGCGGGGGGCTCGCGCCAGCCGGAGGGCGGTGGGGCGGGCTGGCTGCGGCCGATCCGCAGCGAGCGCAGCTTGGGCAGGTCGGTGCGCCGGTCCAGGTCGGCGGTGGACAGCGCGAGGCGCACGCCGGTCCAGTCCTCGCCGGTCCGCTGGGCGACGGAGGCGCGCAGGACCAGCCGACCGGTGTCGGAGCCCTGCTGGTAGGACAGCCGGTAGGCGGGTACCCAGCGGACGGCCGGGACGCCGTATTCGAGCTCGATGTCGATGTCGGGGGCGATGTCGGGGGCGATGTCGGGGGCGGGGGCGGCGCCGGCGGGGTCCTCGGGGGCGGGGTCCTGGTCTTGGGCCAGCACGGGGTCGGGACCGGTGTCGGGAGTGGCAACGGGCGTCGTCAGGGTGAGCAGGACGGTCGCCGAGGTCTCCACCGGGCGGGTCGGTCCGGCGGTGGACGAACGGTCCACCTGGTCGGTCAGCGTCTCGGTCGCGTGCTCGGCCCGTTCGAGTTCCTCGGTCAGCTCCTCGGCGCGGACTTGGAGCCGGGCGAGTCGCTCGTCGACGAACTCGGCCAGCTCCAGCCAGGCATCGGCGGGCGTTCGGCGCAGCGGTTCGTCCTTGCGGCGGGCCGGCGGGACGGCGCGCAGCGCGGACGTCTCGGCGATGACGTCGAGGGTCAGCCGGTGCCGCTCGCGGACGGCCGCCTCGTGTTCCCTGGCCTCCTTCAACCGGCCTTGGAGAGTGGGGAGTTCGTCGGGAGATCGAAGCTCGACGACGGGCTCCAGGCGGGCCTCGGTGACGGCCGTGCCGGGCGGCCCGGAGAGCACCCGGGCCCGCAGCGACCGCCCGTCGAGTGCCTGCGGCAGCCCGGTGAGCCGAAGTCGGCCGCCGGGCGGCAGGGCCACCCGGGCCCGGCGGCGGCAGACGGCGCCGACGGCGTGGACCACGACCGAGTCGAGCACCGACGGGTGGGCCGGTACCGCCGCTTCGTCGGACCGCTTTCCGTTGTCTGTCCTGTGCTGATCGTCCACCCGGCCTACCCCTTCGTTCGCGCCGCTCGCGCGGATCGCGCGTTGCCGCCCCCTGGGCGGTCAGTCTGCCTCGCATCGGGGCGGACGTCCTCGGATTTCGCCCGGGTGCGGCGTGTGCGGCGTGCGTGTGTGTCGGTGTGTGTCGCTGTCTTTCCGGGCGCGCGCCGTCCGGGCCCGTGTCCGGGTGTGTTGGTGCGGCGGTGCCCGCGGCGGTCCGCGCGAGCTGCGCGTGGTGTGTTGTGCGCGTGCTGCGCGTGGTGTGTGCTGCGCGTGGTGTCGCGTGAGAGGGGACGGAGCCGGTGGTCGGGCGGTTGCGGTCGGGGTGGGCGGGGGCGCGGCCGGTCGGGAGTGGGCGGTGGCCGCGGTGGCGGTGGGGATGCGAGAGGATGGGCCGGCACGTCAAGGTCAGCCCCCGTGAGGAGAGCCACCCCGCCATGCGCACTGCCGCCGTCGTCGGTACCGGACTCATCGGCACCTCCGCCGCCCTCGCCCTGACCGCGCGCGGGCTGACCGTTCATCTGGAGGACGCCGACCCGGACGCGGCCCGCACTGCGGCGTCGCTCGGCGCCGGTACGACGGAGCCCGCCGACGGCCCGGTGGACCTGGCGATCCTCGCGGTGCCCCCGGCGCTGGTCGGCAAGGTGCTCGCCGACTGCCAGCGGCGCGGACTGGCGCGCTGGTACACCGACGTGGCCAGCGTCAAGGACGGGCCGCGCGCCGAGGTGGCGGCGTTGGGCTGCGACACCGTCCACTACATCGGCAGCCACCCGATGGCCGGTCGCGAGCGGTCGGGCCCGCTGGCCGCGCGCGCCGACCTGTTCGAGGGCCGGCCCTGGGTGCTCACCCCCACCGCCGACACCGACACCGAGACGCTCAACGCCGTCCTGGAGCTGGTCGCCCTCTGCGGGGCGATGCCGATCGTGATGGACGCCGCCGCGCACGACCGCGCCGTCGCGCTGGTCTCGCACGCTCCCCAGCTGGTCTCCTCGCTGGTCGCGGCCCGCTTGGAGAAGGCCGACGAGACGGCCATAAGGCTTTCCGGTCAGGGGGTTCGGGACGTCACGCGGATCGCGGCGTCCAACCCGGGCATGTGGGTGGACATCCTCTCCGCCAACGCCGGCGCGGTCGCCGACATCCTGGAGGAGGTGGCCGCCGACCTCGGCGAGACCGTCAGCGCGCTGCGCGCGATGCAGGCCACCGAGGAGGGGGAGCGCCGCGCGGGCGCGGCCGGGATCGAGACCGTGATGCGCCGGGGCAACGCCGGCCAGTCGCGGATCCCGGGCAAGCACGGAGCGCCGCCCACCCGTTACGAGACGGTGGCGGTCGTGCTCGGCGACCAGCCGGGCGAGCTGGGCCGGCTCTTCGGCGAGGTCGGCGCCGCCGGGGTCAACATCGAGGACGTCGACATCGAGCACTCGACCGGGCAGCAGGTCGGCTTCGTCCAGCTCTCGGTCGCGCCGGCCGCCGTGATGCCGCTGACGGTGGCACTGCGGGCGAGCGGGTGGAGCGTCCGGGACTGAGCTCCGAGCCGGGCCCGGCTCCCGGCCCCCGGCCCCCGGCCCCCGTGCGCCGGGCTCGTGCGCCGGGCCCGGGACCGGCGGGTCGGTACGGGCGGGTCGGTCCGGCGGGCGTGCGGGCCGCCCCGCGTCTGCGGGAGCTCGCCGAGGGCGTCGCCCTGCCCGCCTCGGTGCCGAGCCTCCGTGACCCGCGTGCCCTGCCCTGGCACGGCACGCAGACGGCGGCCTGGGCGCACTGGCGGGTCACCGGGGACCACCGGCTCGCCCTGCGGGCCCTGGGAGCCGCCGTCGAGGCCGGTCCCGGCCGTCCGCACCTGCCGTACCTGGCCGACCTCGGCCCGACGGCGAGCCGGCATGCCGGCGCGGTTCGCGCGCTGCTGGACAGTCCCGGGGACTGGACCCGGGTCGAGGCCGCGCACGCCTGGTGGCGACTGACCGGCGAGCCCGGGCCGGCCGTCGCGGTGCTGCTGGGTGAGCTGACCTCGGACCGGCCGACCGACGAACTGCCCACCGTGCTGCGGCACCTCACCGCGATCGGAACCCCGGCCGCCCCCGCGGTGCCCGTGCTGGAGGCGTATCTGGGCGGTCACCGGCGTCGGCTGGCCGGTACGCGGCTGACGCCGCTGGAGGACGAGCGGCTGATCGCGGCGGCGACCGCCGCGCTGACGGCGATCCGGGGTGGCCGAGGAGACGGCTGAGGGCCGTCGAGTGGCGGGGGACGGGGGCGGGCCAGGCGCTCGCCTTCCGGGGGGACCGGGCCGGACCGGGCTCTGGCGCCGGTCCATTAACCTTGAGGGAGACATCCCCCGGTTTCACGCCGAACGGCACGCGCCGTACTGGATTCAGGTTTCGGGTCTCAGGCCCAGAGAGAGGTTCGCCCCGTGGACACTGCCGACCGAGCGCACGCCCCGGTCGTCGTCGCCATCGACGGACCCTCCGGCTCCGGCAAGTCGACCGTCTCCCGGGCGGTCGCCGCCCGGCTGGGCCTGAGCTTCTTGGACACCGGTGCGATGTACCGGGCGCTGACCTGGTGGATGCTGGCCAACGACGTGGACGTCGACGACCCGGAGGCCGTGACCGTCGCCTGCGGCAAGCCGGTGATCGTGTCCGGTACCGACGCGGCCGGTCCGACCATCACGGTGGACGGACAGGACGTGTCCGGTCCGATCCGGGGCCCCGAGGTGACCGCGCGGGTCAGCGCCGTCGCCGCGGTGCCGGCCGTGCGGACGCGTCTGGTGGAGCTGCAGCGCGGCTGCGCCGAGGTCGCCGAGCGCGGCATCGTCGCCGAGGGCCGGGACATGGGCAGCGTGGTGTTCCCGGACGCCACCGTCAAGGTCTTCCTGACTGCCTCGGAGGCGGCCCGGGCCGGGCGGCGGGCGGCCGAGCTGCGCGCCAAGGGCGTCGACGAGGCCACCATCGCGGAGATGGCCGCCGACCTGGCCCGTCGGGACAAGGCGGACTCCTCGCGCGAGACCGCCCCGCTGACCCAGGCCGTCGACGCCGTCCTGGTGGACACCAGCGAGCTCACCCTGGAGCAGGTGATCGGCACGATCATCGCGCTGGTGGAGGAGCGGGCCGGGCTGTCGGCGGTCTGAGCCGCCGCGCGTCGTCCGGGACCCGGGCGGGTTCTCCGCTCCGGGTTCATCGCTCCGGGCTCCGGCCTCGTAGTTCCGGGTCCGCTGTCCGGGGCCCATCGTCCGCGACCTCACCGGTCGCGGCCTGCTGTTCGGGAACGCCCGCAGGGCGTCTCTCTGAAGTGATCGCGCTGCCCCGACCGGGGCAGGTACGCACGGCACGCCCCTGGGAAGGGCCGGGCCGGGAAACGGAAAACACGAACATGACCGCAGAGCACTCCACCACCGGCCACGGTGAGCTGGACGCCGCCGAGTACGACGAATTCATGGCGCTCGCCGCCGAGGAGGGGTTCGACCCCGAGGACCTCGACGGGCTTGAGGGCGGCGAGCACGTGCCGCTGCCCGTGCTGGCCGTCGTCGGCCGCCCGAACGTCGGCAAGTCGACCCTGGTGAACCGCATCATCGGCCGCCGTGAGGCCGTCGTCGAGGACAAGCCGGGCGTCACCCGCGACCGGGTCAGCTACGAGGCGACCTGGAACGGCCGCCGCTTCAAGGTCGTCGACACCGGCGGCTGGGAGATCGACGTCCTCGGCATCGACGCCATGGTGGCGGCGCAGGCCGAGCTGGGCATCGAGACCGCCGACGCGGTGCTGTTCGTGGTCGACGCCACGGTCGGCGCCACCGACACGGACGAAGCCCTGATCAAGATCATTCGTCGGGCCGGCAAGCCGACCGTGCTCTGCGCGAACAAGGTCGACGGCCAGTCCACCGAGGCGGAGGCCGCGTACCTGTGGTCGCTCGGCCTCGGTGAGCCCTACCCCGTCTCCGCACTGCACGGCCGCGGCTCCGGTGACCTGCTCGACGCCGTCATGGCCGCCATGCCCGAGGCCCCGCCGCAGACCTTCGGCATCGCCACCGGCGGTCCGCGTCGGGTCGCGCTGATCGGCCGCCCGAACGTCGGCAAGTCCAGCCTGCTCAACAAGGTCGCCGGCGAGGAGCGGGTGGTCGTCAACGAGCTGGCCGGCACCACCCGTGACCCGGTCGACGAGATGATCGAACTCGGCGGCAAGACCTGGAAGTTCGTCGACACCGCCGGTATCCGCCGCCGGGTCCACATGACCGCCGGCGCGGACTTCTACGCCTCGCTGCGCACCTCCGCCGCGCTGGAGAAGGCCGAGGTCGCGGTCGTCCTGGTCGACGCCAGCGAGACCCTGACCGAGCAGGACACCCGGATCATCTCGATGGCCGTCGAGGCCGGGCGCGCCGTCGTCATCGCCTACAACAAGTGGGACCAGCTCGACGAGGAGCGCCGCTTCTACCTGGAGCGCGAGATCGAGCGCGATCTCGTCCAGGTGCAGTGGGCGCCCCGGGTCAACGTCTCGGCGAAGACCGGCCGGCACATGGAGAAGCTCGTCCCGGCGATCGAGACCGCCCTGGCCGGGTGGGAGACGCGCGTCTCGACCGCGCGTCTGAACGCCTTCCTCGGTGAGCTGGTCGCGGCCCACCCGCACCCGATCCGTGGTGGCAAGCAGCCGCGCATCCTGTTCGGCACCCAGGCGGGCATCCGCCCGCCGCGCTTCGTGCTGTTCGCCTCGGGCTTCCTGGAGGCCGGGTACCGCCGGTTCGTCGAGCGCCGGCTGCGTGAGGAGTTCGGCTTCGTCGGCACGCCGATCTCGATCTCGGTGCGTGTGCGGGAGAAGCGCAAGCGCAAGTAGGGCCTTGGTGCGGGCGGCCGCCGGTCGGTGGCGGTCGCCCGATCCCGGGGAAGCTGCCAGGCGCCGGACGGTGTGACGGCAGACGGTTCGACGGCAGGGCCCCGCCACTTCGGTGGCGGGGCCCTGCCGCGTGTGTACCGGCGTGTCTGCGGCGGCGCCGGTGGCTCCGCCGGTGCGGTCAGTGCTGCTCGCTGCTGCGGCCCGGGGGGAGCGAGAGCAGGTTGCGGTGGCGGCCGCCGGTGGCCGGGACGGTGCCCCTCGCCGGGGCCGGGGCCGGGGCGGGCATCGGGTGCGGGACGGGGCCCAGGTAGCCGGCCGCGACCCAGCCCTGACCGTTGGTGAAGTGGGCCGCGGGCTGGGCCGGTTGGGCAGCCGGTCCGGCGTGACCGAGGCCGTCGCTGGTGGCGTCGGTCGGGGTGTGGTGGGCGGGGGTGTGGTGGGTGCTGTGGCCGCCCGTGCTGTGCGTGCCGGTGTGGTGGGTGTCCGCGGGGTGCGCGGCGGCGGGGTGCGGGCCGGAGGCGTGCGTGGCGGACGGGTGCGCGCCCGTGGCGTGGCTGGACTGGTGGGTGTGGTGGCCGGTGTGCCCGGGCCCGGTCTGCTGGCTCGGCATGAACTGGGGGATGCCGACGCCCTGGCCCGCGTACGTCTGGAACGCCTGGTGCTGCGGCGGGTACGGGCGCGGCTCGGCGAGCACCGGGTAACCGTCCCGGACGGCGAAGCCGGCGAACTTCAGGTTCTCCTCGCCCGAGCGGTCGCCGGGCAGCGCGCGGAACAGCCGCCGGTACTCCGAGTACAACTCGTCGTAGATCGGGGTGGCCGAGTGCGGGTGCTCAGCGTCGTACGACGGGCGCATGCCCGGGATCACGCGGGGGACGGTGGTGGACCGGTGGTGGGATGCGGAGACGTCGTAGCTGTACACACAGGGGCCAACGAGCGAGCCCGCCAGGGGATGCGGGGCGGGTCGGCCCGGCCGGGAGGTTGGCCTATGCCGATCGGGGAGCGGATCGGTCGGTGGCGGCCCTTCCGGCCGGGCCGGGTGGAGCGCGGTGGGGCGGTGGGGCGGGGCGGGAGCCCGCTGCCTGTGCCGCGTCGGCCTCGCGGTGCGCCGGTGCGGGGCTGGAGCGTTCGGGCGGCTCAGGTGCCCGCGAGCGGAAGGGAGGCGCCGACCACCTGGCCCAGGGCGACGGCACGCTCCAGCGCCTGACGGAGCAGGTCCTCGCGCGGCTGCCGGCCGACCATGCCGGCCGGGACCGCGTACATGGTCACCTCGGTGAGCTGGTTGGCGGCGAACCGCCAGGCATCCGTGACCTGGAGCGGCTGGTGCGCCTGCCACCAGCCGGTGCTGCCCCCCGCCGCCGCCGGCTGCAGGATCGCGTGCAGCTTGCCCATCGCCACCAGGACGGACCAGCCGGACAGTTGGTCCGGCGTCTTGTCGAGGTCCGTGACGGGCTGGAAACCTGCGTCCTGGAGGAGGTCCAGGAACTCGTCGGTACCGCTGGTGTTGCCCGGACGGCCGACCGGCCCGGTGGGTTCGACGACGATCGACGCGTGGCCGGTGCCGCCGTGCAGCACGAGACCGCAGGTGATGCCGAGGATGGCGGCCTGTCCCGGCGCCGTGGGCTGGGCGGCGGCGCTCGGGGCGGGGCTCGGGGCGGGCTGTCCCGGAACGGCCTGTCCCGGGATGGCCTGGGCGGCCACCGACGCGGCCGGTGCGGGCCCGTCGGCCTGTGCCTGGCTGATGCTGCGCACGGCGCCCACCAACTGCTCCTCGGACACCGGTACCACCTGGGAGGGGATGCAGCGGGCATGGGCGAAGGCGAGTACCGCCGTCTCATCGCCGACGAACAGCACGGTGCTGGTGGGCTCCTGGAGCGAGTCGCCGGGGGTCCGGCAGGAAGTGCACTCGTAGCTGTCGGGTGCGTGGGCGCCGCCGAGCAGGCGGTCGGCCTCGTCGTCGCCGATCTCGGATCGGACCTCGTCGCTGACGGCGAGCATGCGCGGCACTGGTACTCCTCGGGTTGTCGGGTCCGCCGGCTGTCAGGGATTGACGCGGGCGGGGAGCGGGTGCGCTCCGGTGGTGCGGGTGGTGTGGGTGGTGCGGTGGGACCGGCCGGCGGGGCGAGGGGCGTTTCCGGCCGCCTTTACCAACGGACCCCTGTGGCAGGGGTCACGGGTGGGTGTCGAGGCTGACGGGAATTGCCCCTGATCCGACCGCGTGACGTGTCCGACTGCTCACAATCTGTCGATGTCGGCAGCGGGACCGCCGGAATGAAACCGTGAGGTGAGTCACGGCCGGCCAAGGTTTGATCGAGGAAATGATGGTCATAACGGACAATTCGGGCACGCTTACATGGTCATTACCGCTGGTAACGCCTTGCTGAGCTGGGCAGACCGTCGGTTGTTTGGTTCCCCGGCGGCCGCCTCGTAGCTTCATTGGCGGTGCAACGAGCACCACCCGGGTTCACCCCCGACGCACAGCCCGCCGGTCCGACCCGGTGCAGGCAGTGCCCGCCGATGTGACCGCTCGATCTGGTCACCGGTGCGTGGCGGGTGGCCGGGGCGGCGCGGCACGTCCGACACGTGCCCGGCCGCCCGATGGACGCGGCGAGCGATTCGGCTCCTTTCGAGGGTCTGGTTCCGCATGCCCGCCCGGGGCTGTCGAGAGGAACCTCATGACCTTCCGTAACGAGACCGCCGCTGCCACCTCCTCCACCGTCACCAAGCGCAACCGCGTTCGGATGGCTGTCGTGGCGGGCGCCGCTGTCGCGGCCCTTCCGGTGGCCGGCCTCGTCACGGCCACCTCGGCCTCCGCCGCCTCCGTCCCGACCTGGGACGCTGTCGCCCAGTGCGAGAGCGGTGGCAACTGGGCCATCAACACCGGCAACGGTTTCTACGGCGGTCTGCAGTTCACCTCCAGCACCTGGGCCGCCTTCGGTGGCACCGCGTACGCCTCGCAGGCCAACCTGGCCACCAAGGCGCAGCAGATCGCCGTCGCCGAGAAGGTCCTCGCCTCGCAGGGCCCGGGCGCCTGGCCCGTCTGCTCCGTCAAGGCCGGCCTGACCAAGGGCGGCGCCCCGGCTGCCGTCGACACCTCCGCGGGCTCGGCCACCGCCGCGAAGCCGGCCGCCCCGGCCGCCACCGCCGCGCCGAAGCCCGTGCAGGCCCCGAAGCCCGCCGAGGCGCCGAAGGCCGCCGCGCCCAAGGCCGTCGAGGCTCCGAAGGCCGCCGCCGCGCCGAAGGCCTCCTCCGACGCCGCCGCCTCGTGGAAGTCCGACAAGGCCGCGAAGCCTGCCAAGCCCGCCGCCCCGGCGTCCAACGACGCCAAGCAGGTCACCGGTGGCAACTACACCGTCAAGGCCGGCGACACCCTCAGCACCATCGCCGCCGCCCAGGGCGTCGACTGGCACGCCCTGTACAACGACAACGCCAAGGTCATCGGCGCCAACCCCGACCTGATCTTCCCGGGCCAGACGCTGACTGTCTGATCCTTCGGGGTCCGCCCGGCCTGACGGGTCCGTCCGGTCCGTCGACTCTGCCAGGTCTGCCAGGTCTGACGGCTCTTTCGGGTCCGTCGGGCTCCCGGTTCGGCCGGGCCGCCCGGTCCAGGTGGCCGCCGTGCCCCGGACGCGTCGTTCGACCGGCCGCTTCTCCGCTGTGCGGGGGAGCGGCCGTCGGCGTCTGCGGCGTGTCGGGGCGCGTGGGCGGGGCGCGCGCCTAGGGTCGGCTGCTGTGCCTTCCCAGCGTTCGTAGGATCAGCCGTGAATCGTTCGTACCGACCGGAGTCCCGGTAGGGGCCTCTGCCGCAGTCGCGACCCGCGTCGCGACCGCTCTGCGCGCCCTCGTTCTCGCGCTCGCCCTCCTGGCCCCGTCGACCGCCGTGCTGCTCCCGGGTGCCGTGCTGTTCCCGGACGGACGTGCTCGGGCCGCCGCGACGGTGGCGGACATCATCTGGGACGAACTCGCCGAATGCGAGAGCGGCGGCGACTGGCGGGCCGCCACCGGCAACGGCTACTTCGGCGGTCTGCAGATCTGGCCGCCGACCTGGGAGGAGGCGGGCGGCCTGCGCTTCGCCGACCGCCCCGACCGTGCGAGCCGGCGCCAGCAGACCACCGTGGCCGAGGAGATCCTCCGCACGCAGGGCTGGGAGGCCTGGCCGGCCTGTGCCCGGGAGATCGGGATGATCGGCGAGGGGTCTCCCGACCACGGGTGAGCGGGCCGGGCATCGCTTCGGTGCCGAGTGTCGCCGGCCGGGCGTCGCTTCGGTGCCGACCGCTTTGTCGGCCCGGTGCGGGAGGATGGTGGCGTGATTCAGGGTGAGCTGTTCGGTGCCGGTGGTGGCGCTGGTGGTGCTGCCGGCTCCGGTGGGGCCCCGGAGCGCGGGCGGTCCGAGCCGGCGCCGGGCGCGGTGCTCGTCCCCGGCTGGCTCGACGCCGACGCCCAGCTCCGCCTGGTCGCCGCCTGCCGGGACTGGGCCCGTCCCCCGGCCGGGATGCATACCGTGCGGATGCCGAACGGTGCCATGATGTCGGTTCGCACGGTCGGCCTGGGGTGGGACTGGTACCCCTACGGCTACCGCCGCGTCGCGGCCGACGGCGCACCGGTCAAGGCCTTCCCACCGGAGCTCGCCCGGCTCGCCCGCAGCGCGGTCGCCGAGGCGTACGGCGGGAGCGTCGGCGACATCGCGGGAGCCGTCGGGTACGAACCGGACGTCGCGATCGTCAACCACTACCCGCACGGCGCGAAGATGGGCCTGCACCAGGACCGCGACGAGCGGGCGGACGCGCCGGTGGTGTCGTTGTCCCTCGGTGACAGCTGTCTCTTCCGGCTCGGCAACACCGAGACCCGGACCCGGCCGTGGACCGACCTGGAGCTGCGCAGCGGCGACCTGCTGGTGTTCGGCGGCCCGACGCGTTTCGCGTACCACGGCGTCGTGCGCACCCGGCCCGGCACGGCGGATCCGGCGCTCGGGCTGACCGGTCGGCTCAACATCACGGTCCGCCAGTCCGGCCTCTGAAGGGTCTTGGACGGGCTTTGGCGGGGCGGGTCCGGCGCTCGTCGTCCACGTTGTCGCTCGTAATCCGCCGTTCGCCGTTCGCCGCTCGCCGTTCGATGTCCACTGGTCTCGGCTCCGTCGCGGCCCGGCGGGCGCTCCCTCTACCGGCCCCTCTACCGGCCCCTCTACCGGTTCCCGTTCCGGCGCCTCCGCCGGCTCCCCGGCCGGTTGGCGACGGGCGGGATGTCGCGGGGGTGTTGCCTCGATGCGGTGTTCGGGGCGATGGGTCCTCGTTCGAGTGAATCCGTGGGGAAGCGCGGGGACGGGGGGAATGCCCTGGCTCGCTGAAGGATTCGACTGGGCGGGAGAATTCGATAGAACGGGCGTCGGCAGCCGGACGGGAACCTCCGTCCGGGTCGGCCACCCGGAGAGGAAGCGCACGCATGGGTACCCCTGTCGACGAACTCGTCGAGCTGCTGGACCTTGAGCAGATCGAACTGAACATCTTCCGCGGGCGCAGCCCCGAGGAGGCGCTCCAGCGGACGTTCGGCGGCCAGGTCGCGGGCCAGGCGCTGGTGGCGGCAGGGCGCACGGTGGACAGCGACCGCCCCGTGCACTCGTTGCACGCCTACTTCCTGCGTCCCGGTGTGCCCGGCGTGCCGATCGTCTACCAGGTGGACCGGATCCGCGACGGCCGCACCTTCACCACCCGCCGGGTGCTCGCGATCCAGGGCGGCCGTTCGATCTTCGCGCTCACCGCCGACTTCCACCTCCCCGAGGAGGGCGGCATCGAGCACCAGTACCCGATGCCCGCCGTCGCCGCCCCCGAGGACCTGCCGAGCGCACTGGACGAGGTCGGGTCCCGGCTGGGCGAGCTGCCTCCGTTCATCAGCCGCCGACAGCCCTTCGACATCCGCTACGTCGACCGGCTGCGGTGGACCAAGGAGGAGCTGGCCGGTGTCGAGGCCCGCAGCGGTGTCTGGCTGCGCACCAACGGCGCGCTGCCCGACAACCCGCTGATCCACGTCTGCGCGCTCACCTACGCGAGCGACATGACGCTGCTGGACGCCGTCCGCGCCCCCGTCGAGCCGCTCTGGGGCACGCGCCACTTCGACATGGCCTCGCTCGACCACGCGATGTGGTTCCACCGGCCGTTCCGGACCGACGACTGGCTGCTGTACCAGCAGGAGTCCCCGATAGCCCACGGTGCCCGCGGTCTCGCGCGCGGGCAGATCTTCGACCGCCACGGACAACTGGTGGTGTCCGTGGTGCAGGAGGGGCTGTTCCGGCCGCTGAAGGACTGATCGTCCCCGGTGTCCGGCCGGTGCCGTGCGCCCGGTCCGAGACCGTCGGCCCGTGCGGCCCGTGCGGCCCCTCGGTCGGGGTTCGCCCGCGGCCGCGGGGGCCGGTCCTACCGCCGCGGGAATGATCCACCCCGGTGGTCGGCGTTGACGTGATGACGGACGACGCACGGCCGGACGGCGGCCGGCCGTGCGCCGAGAACGGCCCGGTGGGCCACGACGGAGCGGGAGGGCAAACCGATGACGGCGACAGCCGCAGAGGACTGGAAGCACTGGAGCGACGGGCGCGCGGCGGCGGTGAGCGCGCTGCACGGCCAGCTGGCGCTCACCGGCACGCACTGGCTGGAGCCCGAGCCCACCGGGATACCCGGCCTGCCCGGTCACTGGTGGGCCGACGCGGAGGGCATCCGGCTCCGGGCGACGGCCGCCGACGACATCACCGTCGCCGGCGCGCCCGGTCCGGTCGACGGTGAGGTGCTGCTCCGCCCGGACACCGACCCGGCCGCCGACACCGCCTCCGTCGGGGACTTGCTGCTCGTCCCGATCGAGCGCGAGGGCGAGCTCGCGCTGCGGGTCTTCGATCCGGACTCGGCCCGCCGGCAGTCCTTCGCCGGTATCTCCGCGTACCCCTACTCGCCGGAGTGGGCCGTCCCGGCGGTCTTCACTCCCTTCGAGGGTGACGCCCAGCCCGTCCTCGTCCCCAACGCGGACGGCAAGGACCGCCCGCTGGCCGTCACCGGACGGATCGCGTTCACCGTCGCGGGCGAGCACCGCACGCTGACGGTCAGTAGCGCCGGCCGCGGGCTCAGCGGCGTCATCGCGGACGCGACGAGCGGGGCGGACACCTACCGCTTCCGCTTCATCACCCTCCCCGCACCCGACGCGGACGGCCGTACGCTGCTGGACTTCAACCGTGCCTACCTGCCGCCGTGCGCCTTCGCCGACCACTTCATCTGCCCGTTCCCGCCGCCCGGCAACCGGCTGGACTTCGCGGTCGAGGCGGGGGAGAAGCAGGTCCTGACCAAGTAGCGGTCGCCGTCGTCGCCGCTCATCGGGGGTACGTGCCGTCGGTGGGGCCGCCCGCGCCGTCCGTGGCGGCGGCCCAGCCCAACGGGCCTGTGGCCCCTCGGCCGACACCCCGGTGAGCGGGGCGCGCGGACGCGGGTCGACTATGGGTGGCTGTGTCGACCAATCATCCTGCCAATTCTGGTGCCGCCCCGTCCGGTGCCGAAGCCCCGTCGCCCTCCGCCGGGGCGGTGCCTTCCGGGCCTGTGGCGCCTTCCGGGCCTTCGGCGCCTTCCGCAGCTTCCGTGCTCTCCGCGCCGGTGCCCTGGTACCGGAAGGCCTTCGCGGACCTCAGCCCCCTGCGCGACAACGTCGACTACCGGCGGGTCTGGTTCGGCCAGGCGGTCTCTTCGATCGGCCAGCAGATGACGGCCGTCGCGGTCTCCGTCCAGGTCTACGACCTGACCGGCTCCAGCTTCGCCACCGGCCTGGTCGGGCTCTTCTCGCTCTTCCCGCTGATCGCCTTCGGCCTCTACGGCGGCGCGATCGCCGACACCGTGGACCGGCGCCGGCTCGGCCTGATCGGCTCGGCCGGCCTCGCGGCCGTCTCCGCAGTCCTCGCTGCCCAGGCCTTCGCCGGGCTGGGCCTGGTCGCCGTCCTCTATGCCGCGGTCGCCGTCCAGGCCGGCTTCTTCGCGCTCAGCTCACCGGCCCGGTCGGCGATGATCCCGCGGCTCGTCCCGAGCCACCAGCTCCCCGCCGCCAACGCGCTGAACACCGTCAGCATGAACCTCGGCCTCACCGTGGGCCCCATGCTCGGCGGCGTCCTCATCGGCGCCTACGGCACGCAGGCCGCCTACCTGGTCGACACCGTCGCCTTCGCGGCCACCCTCTACGCGATGTGGCGCCTGCCCGCCATGCGCCCGCTCGGCGACCGCCGCGGCCGCGCCTCCGTCCTCGACGGCCTGCGCTTCCTGCGCGAGCAGCCGAACCTGCGCACCAGCTTCCTCGCCGACCTGGCCGCGATGATCTTCGGCATGCCGCGCGCCCTCTTCCCCGCCATCGCGGTCACCTTCTACGCGGGCGACGCCCGCACCGTCGGCCTGCTGGTCGCCGCCCCGGCGGTGGGCGCCCTGACCGGCGCCCTGTTCTCAGGCTGGGTCAGCAGGGTCAACCGCCAGGGACTGGCCGTCCTCGCCGCCGTCGCCGCCTGGGGCCTCGCCATCGCCGCCTTCGGCCTGATCCACAATCTCTGGCTCGGTCTCCTGCTGCTCGCCGTGGCTGGCTGCGCCGACACCGTCAGCATGATCTTCCGCAACACGATGATGCAGGTCGCGGCCCCCGACGAGATGCGCGGCCGCCTCCAGGGCATCTTCATCGTGGTCGTCGCCGGCGGCCCCCGCCTCGGCGACTTCGAGTCCGGCACCGTCGCCTCCCTCACCAACCCCGCCACCTCCGTCATCAGCGGCGGCCTCGCCTGCGTCGCCGCCATCGTCCTCCTCGCCGCCCGCCGCCCCGCCTTCCTCCGCTACGACGCCCGCCACCCCACCCCCTGACCCCGCTGCCCCGCGATACCTGGCAGCGAGCACCCCCCGACGTGCTGTATTGTTTTCCACGTCACCGGGACACCGGGGACAAGGTCGAGAAGCCCCACCGCAGAGCCCCCCAGGCTCCGCCGAAGGCGCCGAGACCACGGGACGTGGCGCAGCTTGGTAGCGCACTTGACTGGGGGTCAAGGGGTCGCAGGTTCAAATCCTGTCGTCCCGACGCGAGTCGGAAAGGCCGTTGGCCGGGAGAAATCCCAGGTCAGCGGCCTTTTGCATGACGCCCCGTCAGTGAAACGAGCCACCTGCGGAAACCCCTAAACGATCTTGCTGGGGACCAGCTGGGGACCAATGCCCTCCGAGCGGACCTCGGGGAGCTGCCCCCGGGGACCAGCCAGCCGAAGACCCACCTGTCCCCTCCCGGCCAGAATAGTCGCGGGGAAAGTCCCGTGGACACCCTTCCCGCCAAACTCCTGTGGTGATTCCGTCCGCCTGCGCTGCGATGCGCCGAGAGGACGCGGGAAGCGGATTCCCTCTCGGGCCGCGGAGGCAGCCCGACATGGCGTCAGGAGCCGCACGGCCGCCTTTTCCCAGCCCGGAACATATGCACCTCAGCCGAGTTCCGTCCCGCCGGGGCGCCGTCGCGGCCGTTGTGCACTCTCTACAAGCAGGCGGTCGGGCCGGGCTGTCGCAGGGCACCCGTAGGCTTCGCCCATGAGCACGGTGCATGCCAGGGTCTGGCGCTTCACGGTCGAGAAGGGGCCCGCCGGGGCGGAGGCGGTCCAGGCAACGGAGGTCGGCCAGGGGCCGCTCCCGGTGTCGCTGGCCGCCCTGGTCAACATCAACGCGCTTGCCTGCGACCTGCGCCGCACGGTCGACCAGCGCGTGCGCAACCACGAGATCGGCCTGCTGCTCAGCTACCTGAGCGGGGACACCGGAGCGGGGCCGCTCGGGGTCGACTGCGGCGCACTCGACTCCAGCTCCGGACACATCCGGCGCTTCGTCAGCGAGTGCACCGGGCTCGGCGTCATGACGGCCGCCAGCGAGACCCTGTTCGACTGGAAGTCCGCTACCGACGGGCTCGCCAGCTTCGACGTCCTTCCCGACAAGCTCCTGGGCGCCTACGCGAAGACCGGCGTCCGCCCGGACCTGCTCTACGACCTCGCCGCCGGCCCGCTCGCCGGGGAGGCCCGCGGCCGGCGCAGGGACGCCAAGCAGATGCTCCCGGCCGTCAAGGGCACCGCGGACCAGCGCAAGCGCCTGGAGAAGCTCGCCGCATGGTCCGCGGACCACAGCGGGCACGACTACTTCATGAGCTGGGTCTGGCTCGGCACGGGCGGCGTCTACGTCGACATCTTCCTGCCCGAGGAATCCGCGGTCACGGCTGGCCTGAAGACCGGATGGATCGAGAAGCCCGGCAGCCAGCAGCCCTGGCGCTTCCGCGTTCCGAGGCCCGACCCCCGCCGGCGGGTGGAGGCGGAAGTGGAGGACTACCTGGACCGGCCCCTCCTCATGAGGAAGCTCGACGTCCCCGACGGGATGGCCGATGACGAGGTGGCTGGCGGCAGTGCCCAGGAGGTGGTCGACGCGGCCATGGACCGGGCTTTCGGCCGGGAGGAGGGCCCGTTGGGCGAGCTCGGCGGCGTGCCGGTGCGCGGGACCTGGCTCAGGGCGGACGCCGTCGGCCCCGCACGCTACGAGGTGCTCGTCGGCGTACTCGGCGAGCACGTTCCCGTGGACCTCCGGGCCCAGCGTCGCCGCCTGGAGACTGAGCAGGGCCACCGGCTCGACCTGTTCCTCGAAGGCCGCCTGCTGACGCTCGTGCACCCGGTCGGTGAACCGCGCCCCAGCTGGGGCCGGATCGCCGAGGAGGCTCTCGGCTGAGCCTGGACGGCCCATATCGGGTCGGTCGATCCCGAACGTCCGTTCTGATCCCTCATGCGGTAAATGCGGTGCCAGAGCCGCCTGTTGTCCGCGATGATGGGGTGGTGCGAGTTACCCGTCTGCTGATTTCGAACTTCCGGGGCTGGAAGTCTCTCGACCTGCGTCCGCGTGACCACGTCGTGCTGGCGGGGATTCCCCGCGCCGGCCGAAGTGACATCGTCGAGGCGCTGGCCCGCGTGCTCGATCCGGACGCCGCGCAGAGCCCCCGCCTCTCCGACCTCCACCAGGAGCCGCCAGCCGCCGCACAGGCGGACGCCCTGGAGGACGACGAGCCGGCGCTCGGGGACGACAGCGGCTGCGGCGGGGATCCTGGTGAGACCGAGCCGTTCGTCCGGGCCGACTTTGCGGAGGTCGAGGTCACGCTGACCGACCTCGATCCGGCCGTCGAGCAGCTGGTCGACGGCCACCTCCAGCCGCTGGACCCTTCCGGAGCCGCGGTCGAGAGCGACGAGGCCGACCCGACCGCGCCCCAGTGCGTCCGCATCGCCTACCGGCTCAGCTACGACACCGAGGCCGAGACGTGGGAGAGCGCGGTCTACTACCCGGACCGCAGCAACCCGGAGACCGGACAGTACATCCGGGTGCCGGCCGCCGTGCGCCGCGAACTCCCGGTCATCACCCTCAACGCCAGCGTGCCGCTCCAGCTGCGTGCCGGCGGAAGTCTGCGGCGGTACATCGAGGAGCGCGACGCCAAGGCTGCCACCGCAGCCTTCGAGGTCCTCCGCGACGCGGTCGGCGACGCGGTGGCCGCCCTGTCCGCAGACCCCGCCATCACCGAAGCGGTCGACGCCGTGCTGGCGGTCGGCGGCACCGGCACCCGCCTCGGCGACACCCCGGTCACCGCCACGGACGTCGGCTTCCTCGCGGAGGACGGCTCGGTCGCGGCTCTCCTGCGCACCCTCCGGGCCTCGCTTCGGCTGGACACCGCCGGGCCGCTGGCGCTGGCCAACCACGGCAGCACCGTCACCGCAATTCTCTCCATGGCCGAAGCCATGCTCCTCGCGAACGTCCCTGGCGCGATCGTGCTCGCCGACGACTTCGGCGACCAGCTCGACGCGGCAACCGCCGAGCACCTCGCCTCGCTCATCCGTAACCGCTCCGGCCAGACCTGGCTGTCCACCCGCCGGCCCGACGTGGCACGCGCGTTCGAGCCAACCGAAGTCGTCCGGCTCGTGCGCCACAACGGCGCCCGGACCCATCACCAGCTTCCGCAGGCCAGCGACCGCAAGGAGCTGGTCGCCCACCGCCAGCTCCACACGCAACTGCTCCCCGCCATTACCGCGCCGGCCGTCGCGGTCACCGAAGGCCCGCACGACGTCGCGGTGCTCGCATTCGCCAACCGCCGGTACCCGCCGGGCAAGCTGCCCCTTTCGGCGTTCGGTGTCCGCCTCGTCGCGGCGGGAACGGGTGGAGACGGCGGCATCGACCAGGTTCCCCGGATCGCCGAACTCGCCAAGCAGCTCGGCTTCCGCGTCGTCGGGGTGATCGACCGGGACAAGCCGGGTCCGCAGACCGACGCCCAGGTGGCCAAGGTGCAGCAGGCGTGTGACGTGGTGATCAGGCTGCCGGAGAGGACCGCCATCGAACGCGCGATGACGGCCGGCGTCGGATTCCCCCAGCTGACCGCCGCCAGTTCGGTCCTCACGGCCTTCGGCGAGACCGACCCCCTGGCCGGTGGAGCGACCGAGGCGAGCGTCACGAAGCTCTGCGAGCGCCTCCACAGGAAGGGCCTTCACGAGCCGTTCCTGGATGCCCTCTACCAGGAGCTGCAACCGGCACCAGCCGGCCCGGACGAGGAAGTTGACGACGACCAGCCTGTGGTCCATCCGCCGCTCCTGGAGGCTCTCCTGGACGCCATCGTCTGCGGGGCGGACCCCGCCTACAGCGGCCCCGCCATGATCGACCTGCCGGACGTTCCCCGGCCGGCAGGGGACAAGGCGTGACCTACGAAGCGCAAGGGGCGCAACAGGACGTCATCGACAACACCGCTCCGGTGCGCGTGGTCCTCGGTGGAGCGGGAACGGGTAAGACCACCACGGCCGTTGCCGCAGCCCGCCGCCACCTCGACGCAGCGGACGAGAAGCTCGTGCTCCGGCGGCAGGCCGCTCAGCGGTCCGCGCGGCGGACGAGACTGCCTGCCCCCGAGCGGGTCCTCTTCCTCTCCTTCTCCCGTACCGCGGTCGCACAGATCCTGGACCGCTCCGCCGGGGTGATCGGCCCGATGGCGCCGCGCCTGGAGGTGGCGACCTTCCACGGCTTCGCCTGGCGCATCATCACCAGCTTCGGCCAGCACCACGGCTACCCCGCGCCCCAGATGGTGCTGAGCGAGGCACAACGCCTCTTCGAAGCCTCCACATCCGGCTCCGGCCTCACCTACGACGATCTGCTCCCGGCCGCGAATCGCCTGCTGGCGCTGGACAAGGTCCGGGACCATTACAGCGGCCGGTATGGGCTCGTGATCTGCGACGAGTTCCAGGACACCAGCGACCAGGAGTGGCAGTTCCTCCAGCGCATCGCACCGTCCGCCCGCCGTATCCTCCTTGGCGACGCCAACCAATGCATCTATGCCGGGTTCAAGAAGATCGACGCCGATGCCCGGATCGCCAACGCCATGGTCCTACCGGGGGCAGCGAAGATCCCGTTGCCGCCGCTCAGCTACCGCGACCCCAGCGGTACGCTGCCAGCCGCCGCTGAAGCTGCCTTGCGGCGGAACTTCGCGCACCCCGCGATCCGCACCGCCGCCGACGCCGGAAGGATCTCGGTCACCGACTACACCACCGGCAACGGACACGCCGAGGTCATCGGCCTCGTACGCGCGGCCCGGAGGGCCAGCCACACGGTCGCGATCTTCACCCACACGCACCACGCTACGTTCAGCCTCTCCGACGCGCTTCGCGTCGAAGGCATGACTCACGAACTCGTCGGCGAAATCGAGGCGTACGGCGAAGCCCTCGCCGCCCAGCTGGCCCTGCTCAAGTTCGCCCTGAAGCTCCCCGACTCCAGGGTCCGACGCACACTCGCCGTCTACGTCCAGGCCACCGAGCAGCGGAAGAAGAAGGTCCGTGTCCCGCTTGCCAGCCAGATGCTCGACCCGTCAACCAACACTGTCCTGCAGAACGCTCTGAGGCGGCTGGCCCGCGACCTTCGGGACGCCGTCGGTAGCAGTGAGCTTCCCGACACCGACCGGCTCGCTGAGGTGATCACGAACGCTTACAGCACGGTCGGCGCTTCACGCGGCCAGGAGACCTGGCTCCAGGCTGCCCGCCAAACTCGGTCTGCTCTACGCAAGTTGGCTGATGGAACTGGTATCGAAGCCGTCGAGCAGGAGATGCTGCGGGCCCGCGACGACGCCTTGGTCGGCACGGTCACAGCCCGGCGCGCTCCCATCCAGGTCATGAACCTCCATCAGACCAAGGGCCGTGAGGCCGACACCACGATCCTGCTGCTCGGCAGCGACGAGTACCACGGGCCCGAACACGAGCCCTTTCCTACCGGCTCCAAGTTGCTGTACGTCGTGATGACCCGGGCGAGGAAGACCGCGCACCTCGTCGTGCCCGACTTGGTCCACCCGCTCTGGAGGCCATTGGTGGCCGCCCTCCGATGACAGCCGAGCCTGCCGGCGCGGCGCTCGTCGGATGGTGGCCGCCGACCGCACCGCGGGGGTGACACAATGGTCGGCCCTTGTCCTCGGAGGTGTCCGTGAGCGCTGAACAGCCCGCCGACTACCAGCCGCCCGCGCACCGGGCGTTCCTGCGGGCCATCGCTGCTGCCGAGGACGAGATGAGCCTTCAGCTCGCCCAGGGGGTGATGTTCGAAGAGGAGTACGTCACCACTCATCTCTGCAGCCGTCTGCCGCCCGAGGTCGCCTACGTGAAGTTCGCGAAGGGGCAGGAGAGCTGGGTCGGAGGTGACTACCTCTGGTGGTGGGTGGACCGGACCGGGGAGGCGTTCGGCTGCCTCGTCCAGGCCAAGGTCATTCGCCCCAAGGGCCGAGGGTGGAAGATCGGCTTCCATCACGAGAGTCGGACCGGCCTGCAGATGGACCGACTCCTCGCTGCTGCTGAGTTCTTCGAGGTAATGGCCGCTTACACCTTCTATGCCGGCGATGCCGTCTACCGCAGCGGCATGCGGTGCTCTCTGCGGCATCAGGGTGTGCCGTGCCACGAGCGTCGGGGAGCCGGTGTGACCATCCTGCCCGCGCTCATCGCGCAGCGTGCGGTCGAGAACGCAAGGCTCCGTGCGACGGCCCCGCCAGCCAAGCTGCCCTTCCTCGGGGGCTTCGACTCGATCGAGGACGTCTTCCACCACGCGGAGCCGCTCAGCAGGCTCACCGAGCCGGGGCTCATCAGCGACGATCCCGCCCTCGCCCTCTACTACCGGATGCGGCTGGGCCCGGAGATGAACGGCCTGCGCGAGTTGCTGACCCCCGGGCAAGCCGGAGCGCGGAAGGTAGCCCGGTTCATGACCGACAAACTCGCCAAGGCTGCCTCCGCCACGTACGAGACGGCAGTCCTGCCCGACGTCCACACTGACCTGGAAGCCAGCGGACGAGTCTTCGGTGCGTTGCCCGGCACGCGGGGCCACTTCGGCCGCCCGTTCTTCGAGCACGCGCTGCGTGGCCTGCGCACCGGCCTCCCCAGCTACGTCCAGGCGGCGCTGCAGAACCCGGCCGACGGCGTCTCGGCGGAGCTGGCCGAGCACGCCGACGGCCTGGTCGTTGTGTACCTGTGACCAGCCGCTGCGGCGCCGAGGGGTTCAGCTGCGCGTGACTGTGTAGCCGCTGTTCTCCAGGGCCTTCGTCCAGACGTCCCGGTCGAACCACTTCGTGATGTCCGGGGCCGCCGCGCTGAGGGTGGCCATGCGGGCCGGCCAGTCGTGGCCGGTGTCGCCGCGGAAGTCGCAGCCGCTGCAGCCGTCTTCGCCGTGCACGTGGCCGGCCATCCAGGCGTTGACCGCGACGTTGAGGATGACGAAGTAGAGATCGCCTCCACTCTCCACAAGGGCGTCCGGTACGCCGGCGAGGATCATCGCGAGTTCGGGGTTGTCCACGGGCGGAAACGGCCCCTCACCCGCAACGAGGCCGTCGTGTTCGCGCTGTCGGGCCACGGAGGCGACGGCTTCGGCGAGCGCGGCGGGGTCGATATGGGTCAACGCTTCGCGCTTCCTGATGCCGAGCGCCGTCGCGATGGCGGTTGCCTGCTGCTCGATGGCGTCCGCTACTCCGTTGGGCCCTAGCGTGACGCCGCGGCGGGCCAGCTCGGTGAGCGTCTGCCCGAGGGCCTTCTGGAACGCCGCGCTCTCGTGGTTCAAAGTCAGCTCCGGGGTGTTGGCGGCGTGACGTGGCTTCGGGGAGCCTATGTGTGGAACGGCCCTCGGGGG
Organism: Kitasatospora sp. NPDC059327; assembly: GCF_042752535.1. Lineage (NCBI taxonomy): Bacteria > Bacillati > Actinomycetota > Actinomycetes > Kitasatosporales > Streptomycetaceae > Kitasatospora > Kitasatospora sp. NPDC059327. Next base: position 41,291 of record NZ_JBHYYB010000058.1, read on the forward strand.
GTGCACCCACCGGTGGGTGCACCCCCCGACAGCTGTTAGCGGACGACGTAGAGGTGGCGGAGGGGGGCGGTGGGCTCAGGATCCGCCGGCACGGTCTCTCGGCCCGCGTTGAGGTGGATGCTGAGCTTGTTGCCGGCCTCGACGTAGTCGGCGTGCGAGGGGTGGAGGTAGCGCTGGGTCGTGGTGATCTGCCCGTGCCCGGCGATGCGCTGGAGGACGTGCAGGCGCACTCCGGCGTCGGCGAGCCAGGTGAGGCCGGTGTGCCGAAGGCCATGGCGGCGCAACCAGTGGTAGCTCAGCTTCATGACGACTTCGTCCCAGTGGGTGGCATCGCGCAGGACGGCCGTGCTGATCCGCCCGCCCCGGGGACCGGTGAACAGACGGGCCATTGGGTCGTCCCCGACGACGGTGAGTCGCCAGGTCACCATGTCGCGGATCTCTTCGATGATCGGGACGGTCCGGCGGCGCTTTCCCTTCGTGCCCTTGTCGACGAGTCCGCCGGGACTTGGCGTGGTCTGCCGGCAGAGGTCCCACGTCCAGTCGAAGCGATTGATGTCCTTCACCCGGACGCCGGAGACCTCGCCGATGCGGGCGCCGGTGCACGCTGCGAAGCGGACGACGTCGCCCCAAATCCGGTAGGCCCCGTGGGAACGGGCGACGAGCGCCTCGGCGAGGGTGTCGAGGGCGTCCCAGTCGGGCAGGGCGAGGGCGCGGGGGTTGTCCAGCTCGTCCTCGAACTGCTTGTACAGGGACTGCCAGCCGGTCATTCGGCACGGGTTGAGGTCGATGATGCCGTCGCGGCGGGCCTGCTCCATGACACGGACGAGGGGGGCAAGGGTGTTCTTGACGGAGGACTTGCCGACCTCGTCGGATATCCAGGCGTGCAGGGCCCGGTCGGTGATTCCGTTGGTCATCGACACGACCGGGACATGTCCCATGGTCGGGACGACCCGGAGCTTCCACCCGGCCCGGTAGGGGTCGAGGGTTTTCGGCTCCAGGCCACGCATGGCCAGGTCCCAGTTCTCGTCCCCGTAGTCCGCCAACGTCACATTCGAGAGCGACGGAACGATTCCGCGCTTGGCCGCCTTGCGCAGACGGTCGATCCAATCCTTCGCCTCGTCTTCGGACGCAACGGAGTTGGAGAGCGACTTTCGCCCGCCGCCTTCGGGATCCCACCACCGCACACGTGCGCGGTACCGGAAGTCGGGGCGCCGGTCCGGCCGGAACTCGATGTCGTCGGTCAGGTCGATTGCGATCGGGACGATCACTGGGGTGTTAGCCAAGCTATGCGGCCTCCGGTTTCGTGGGAACTGTTCGTTGGGATACGAGCCACGCCTGGGTGTCAGGTATGGAGTAGACGACGGTCCGGTTGGCGAGACGGACGAAGGGCGGCCCTTGAGGAGGCTTGGCGGTGCGCCAGCGGCGGAGGGTCGACGGATCGACCTTCAGGAGGGGCGCCAGCTCGTCCGCGGTGTACCAGCCGCTGTGGAGCAGGTCGACGACCGAGGGCTGGCCGGTGTCGCCTCCAGGTTGTTGCAGATCGTTCACGGCGCACACTCACCGGAACGGGCATGATGCGTCGCGGGGACCGCGGGTCGAGCGAAGAGTTGGTGCACGTTGGTGATCCTTGGACTGGCCGAGAGAGCTTCAGGGATGAGTCGGTGGCCAGTCCGGATCTTGTCGCGCCTGCGCAAGCATGCGCTGGTGGCAGCACTCCTTGCAGCAGGTCGGCATCACGTACCTGGCCCTGAAGCCCTTCGGAGCAGCCGCAGTGGAGCAGGACGCTGGAGTCCTTCATGCAGTCTTCGCCCTATTCGTCCGAGTCGATGAAGGCCAGAACGGCCGGCAAAGGTGAGGGGTGCAGGCCCTGCTCTCGCATGTGAGCGCGGGTCTCCCGCAGTCGCTGGCAGTCCTCGGCCCCGATGCGTTCGAACTCAGATGCCTGGCGCGAGAGTTGCTGATATCGGCCCGATCCGACCTCGTGTTGGACAGCCTGGGAACGACGTTCGCGCGCCTCGCGAGTCGAGATCAGGGCGGTCCGGACGTCGACCGCGTGCTCGCGGTAGATGGCGAGAACGGTGTGGGAGCGGTCTTCGGCGGCGGCGCCGTCGAGCGGGTCCTCGCCGGTGATCAGCATCGCGGCTTCCCAGACCGGCAGTCTGAGGTTGGGGAGGAGGTCGACCTCGGCCTCACCGTCGAGCGGGACGATGAGGCTGACGAGCGGCACCCTGAGCGCGACAGCGAAGGCGAGGGCCTCCTCCAGCTTCAAGGATTCCCGACGGAGGGTTTCGATCTTGTTGATCGCGTTCCCGGCGACCGGCACTCCCAGCTCGGTACATGCGGCAGCGAGTTCCGGTGCGCTGAGGCCGACCTCGGTGCGGAGGGCCTTGACCGCACTGCCGACTCGAGCGGTGAAGTCTTGGATGGCTGGCTGGGATGTCATGAAGGAAGTGTAACCCGCGAAATGCTTCTCTCGTGGAAGGTGTGATAGATGTTTCTCTCACAGAGAACGCGCTATGTCCTGGAGGTCGACGTGAGGGAAGTTGCGGCTTCGGTTGGAGCCCGGTACTCGCGGGCGGCCCTCGCGAGCCTCCCCCCGGCACTGCTGCTGACTGACGCCAACCGGATGCTCGCCCTGAGTCGGACTAAGGGCTACCTGATGGCCCGGACCGGCCAATATCCGTGCGGGATTATCCAGGTGGGGGACGGCCACAGGGTCATTACGACCGACTTGCTCCAGTTCCTCGGAGTGGACGACGCCGACATCCGGCGCTCGTTCGCCCAATTGCCGCCGGCCGTCCCCCTGCCGACAGCCAACGCGCTGCTGTCGCTCAGCCGCACGACGGGCTACAAGCTCGCCAGGACCGGCCAGTACCCCTGCACCGTGCTGCGGCTGGGGGTCGAGTACCGGGTTCGCAAGAACGAGCTGCAGCGGCTGCTGCACCTCAGCGACGCGCCCAGCGAACAGGCCGTCGCGTGATACCCGCTGCGTAGCTCCACCTTGACGGCGAGGGAGCGCTCGGTCCTGGATGGCAGTTGGCCGTAATTTGCCGCCGCTACCCATGCAGTAGTCGCGCCGCGTCCCCGGTGCGGACCGTGTGCGTCAGCCGGCGAACTCCATCAACGGAGCGGTTACGACCTCACGCCAGCGCCTGCGGTGGCCGCCTGCGCGAAGGCGGAAGTACACGGTCTCGCGCCGCTCGTCGCGGGCGGTCCCGAAATGCCCGCCGATGTTGTGCGCCAGGAGGTAGTGGACCAGGACCAGGCTTCCGGCCGCTCCGGTGACCTGGACCGGCTCGCCCAGCTCGACCGGCGGGTAGGGCACCGCGGTGGCCAGTGCGTCGGCGCCGTGCTCACGTAGCCACGCCCCGGTGCGCAGATGGGTGCCCGGCCACACCCACAGGTTCCCCCGGTCTCGGCAGCGCTGGTCGGTCAGAAGCAGGCCGGCGAGCACGGTGAACGTTCCCGGGCGACCGTCCTCCTCGGTGGGGGTGAGGCCGTCGATGTGTGGAGCGCCGGGGTGGTGCGGGTGCGGGGGCAAGGTGACCGCTAGCTGCGCGACCTCCGGCTCCGGCAGAGGGAGTCCGGCCAACAGGAGGGGCTCGACCGCATCGGCGACGGTACTGGTGCAGTACAGGTCGCGCAGCTCGGGGTCCTGGGCCAGGGCGGGCCACAGGAAGTACGGTCCGGTCCGACCGTCCTCGGGCGGCTGCCGGTCGAGGTGCCGACCGACGAGCGCCCGCCAGTCGGCTACCTGGCCCGGGGCGAGGACATCAGGCACAACGGTGTACCCGCGGTCACGAAACTCGTTGAGGAGCTGGGGAGTTACTGTCTCCATCCGTTGATGGAAGCGCGGCGCGGTCGGTGCCGACAAACGAATTATCGGAGGCTGGCACCGCGCAGCGGCCCCGTGTTCCAACCCCGGGGGTGCCAACTTGAGCAACGCGGTCACGCGGCCAGGTTGCCCATAATCCGCCACCGTTGCGGTCGGATACGACCAGCGGCTCCGTACCGCGCCCGGTGTCGACCCGCAGGCCGGCGGCTGGTCTGAGGAGCGCAGGTTGTGGCTGGTTCCGGCGCTGCGATCGTCCTGTCTTTCGCCTACGTTCGAAGACTGCTCATCGGGGCATCGGACCGTTCGCGCGACCGAGGTCAGTCGTCCCGCCGGGCAGAGAAGGGAGGTGACCCCCATGAACGAGGATGACCTGCTGTTGGCGGTCGAGCAGCTCTCCGGAGCGCATGACCGGTACGAGGCGGAGCGCTCGGACGTCACCAGCTCCGGCAACAGTGCCGGCGATGACGGCGAGAACCGTGACCTGAACCTTCCCCGAGGCTAGGAGACCGCATGGAGCACCGGCTCGTCGCAGGCATCGAGAAGGCGCTGGGCTGGGACGGGCCGGGCGCCATCGGGCGCGCGTTCGCCCGCGGGCAGCTCACGGAGCCGGACCTGGCCGCCCGGCTGATGACGTCGCACCGGCTCCTGGACCTGGTGATGCGAAGGCACCTGGCCAACCCGCAGCTGCGCTGCTACGCCGAAGGCGAGGAACTTCACCCCTCGGAGTACCTCACCGAGGTGGTCAACCGGCGCCGCCAGGCGGTCAAGCAGGCCGACATGGCCGCGCTCGGAAGGGTCCTGTCCGCCGGAGGCTCGCTGGTCCTCGACAGTGTCGACACCTTCGACCCCACCCTGGAGGTGGCCTGCCGGGCGCTGGGGTGGTGGTCGGGCGAACTGGTCTCGGTCAACGCCTACCTGGGCGTGGGCGACACCGCCGGCTTCGGCCTCCACTGGGACGATCACGATGTCGTCTGCGTCCAGGTCTCCGGCCAGAAGGCGTGGGAGGTCCGTGGCCCGTCGAGGCCGGTGCCGATGTATCGCGACGCTGAACGCAATCTCACCCCCGCCGAGGACATCTTGTGGGCCGGGGTGATGAACCCGGGCGACGTGATCCACATCCCCCGCGGATACTGGCACACCGCCACCCGCGTCGGCTCCGGCGACGACGGCCACACCCTCCACGTCACCTTCGGCCTCACCCGCCGCACCCCGGTCAGCTGGATCGCCGCCCTCGCCGACACCGCACGCGCCGACCAGCTCATGCGCACCGACCTGGAGACCGCCGACGGCGTGCCCGCGAACGATCTGCTCGTCGCCCGCCTGGCCGACCTCGCTCGTGACCACGACCCTGCCACCTACCTCGCGGCCACCCGCGCCAACACCCCGCCAGCCCGCCACCTCCCGCACATCCCCTCCCTCGGCCCGCTGGAAGCCGTCGTCGCCGTCACCGAGTTCGCACCCGAGATCACCACCACCGCCGACAGCGTCCTGGTCGTCGCTGCCGGCAAGCGCCTCGCCTTCCGGCCTCGCGCCGAACAGCCCCTGCGCACCCTGCTGTCCGGCCACCCGGTCCACCTCGCCCACGGCGGACCCGACCTGGCCGCGCTCGCCGACCACCTCGTGAAGGAGGGCCTGTGCGCCCCGCTGAACGGCGACTCGCCCTCGGGCTATACCGGGCTGGTCCCCGCCGTCACCTACTCGCCGCAGCCCTCGACCTCGGCGTAACCGCCCTCGACACCGCTGCCAACTACCAGCACCACCAGGCCCACCGGGTGCTAGCCGACCAGGCCGGCCCTCTCCTTCGCCGCTTCGACCTGACCACCAAGATCGGCTACTTCCCCGGCGGCCACGACCTCGATCCCGCCCGCCTGCGTGCCGCCGCCGATCAGGCCGCCCGCGACCTGGGCCGCCCTCCGGACACCCTGCTTCTGCACAACCCCGAGCATGACCCGGCCGGATTCGCCCGCGCCGCCGAGGAACTCGTCCGCCTGCGCGAGCGGGGCCGCGTCCGCCGCTGGGGCATCTCCACCTGGAACCCCGCCCCGCTCCTCGCCCACCTCGACGAGGCACCCCGGCCGGACGTCCTGATGACCCGCGCCGGCCTCGCCGTCCCTGCCCACGTCCTGGACGCTGGAGACCGGCTCGCCGAACAACTCAGCCCCGGAAGTCGCTGGGGCATGGCCCCCTTCGGCGGCAACCCCGCCGACCCTCTCTGGCACAAGCTCGACACCAGGCCATTCCTCGCCGGACGGCGCACCGCCCCCGCCCTGCAGGCAGCCCTCGCAATCGCCTACGGCACACCCGCCGTTGCCCGGATCGCTGCAGGCACCTCCGACCCCGCGCACCTCGCCGAACTCGCCACCGCCACCCGCGACATCGAGACCGACCCCGACACCCTCGCCCGCTACCGGACACTGCTGCGCGAAGCCGCTACGGTGCGAGAACACCGCGAGGCAGGAGGGGACAACGCCCGTGCAGCAGAACCTGGATGACCTGTCGACCGTCGACCTGGAGGAGGTCCTGGACACCACGGAGAGCCGCCTGGGCTGCACCCTCCAGCGGAAGGCTGGCCACTACTCGGCCCACAACGGCTCCGCCGGGTTCCCCACGGCAGCGGGCACCTGGGTCCGGCTGGCCTGGCGACGGCCCGACCGGCTGAACGGCCAACGCTGGACCGGCTTTGAAGCCGCCGCCGCCCTCACCGGCGTTCCCCGGCCCGAATGGTTCGCCGCGGCCTCCTGGACCGACACCCGGCGCGGTGTGGTCTGGCGCGCCGACGAGATGACGCACATCCCGGCCCGGTCCATCTCCCACCGCGCCGACCTCGGCAGCGACCCGAACCTGCCCGAGCGGTGGTGGACTGACCTGCGCGCCGCCCTCGACGCGCTCGGCGGCCACACCACCGACCGCCTGTGCATGTCCCAGGCCCACCTCACCGCGCGCATCCGCGAGATCTACGGCGATACCGTCGACACCGCCGTCACCGACTGGGCCTGCGCCCACGGTGACCTCGGCTGGGCCAACCTGTGCGGCCCCGACCTCGCCGTCCTCGACTGGGAGGACTGGGGCAACGCCCCCGTCGGACTCGACGCCGCCTGCCTCTGGGCGGCCTCCCTTCCACAGCCTGCCGTCGCCGAGAAGGTTCTGGACCTCTTCGCCGACGTCCTGACCTCCCGCTCGGGACGGCTGTCCCGCCTCCTGCTGTGCGCCAACACCGCCCGCGCCTACAAGCGGACCGGCACCCTGGGGCCGCTCACCGACGCCATGGCCCGCACCGCCGACGAACTCCTGGCCGAACTCACCTGACCGAGCCGCGCACCCAGATCCTCGCCAGGGATCCGGGGCGTGCGCCGGGAAGGCAAGGCCCCGACACCGGGGTCCGGTCAGCCTCCGAACCCCGCACAGGGTTGCCGAGTCGGACGGAACGGCGGCAGCTGCTGTACGCGGCCGGGCATAGTGAGGGCAGGGCTGCCGAGAAGGAGACGAGAGTGGTCAAGAAGAGGCTGTGGTGGAGGGCCGGCGCGTTGGCGGCGCCGGCACGATCGGCCGGGTGGTCGGATGCCCTGTGGCGGGCAGCCGAACTTGTCGAACCCCGTTGGGAGGGCGACGAGGGCCCGTACGACTCGCACGCCGTCCACGGGCTGCAGGCGCTGGCGCTGCTCCTGCTGGCCGCTGCCGAAGAGCACGCCGGGCGCGTGAGTGACGTACCGGAGACGGAGATCCGAGCGACGGCCAGCGATCCGGTGCGCGCCGCCGCGGTGGTCGAGGGGTTCGTCACCGGCCGCGCGGGCGCCCCCGGGTACGAGTGGGTGGCGCCGCTGGCCGAGGAGCTGCTGCGCGAGCACGTGCCGCTGCCCGACCTGTTCGAGGTCCCCGATGCGCTGACCGACCGGCGCGGAACCCCGCTCCAACGGGGGCTGGAGTGGCTGGCCTGGGCACTGGACGACACGAAGGCGCAGGTACCGGCCCGGCAGTGAGGCGACGGTGGGGCAAAGTGGCCCGTCGGCGTCGGGAAGTCCCGCCGAGGGGTGCGGTCAGGCGGCCCTCGCCTGCCCGGGAATCTCGGGGAACCCGGATGGTGTCCGACGGGCCGCGGGGGGCCAGTCCTCGGGCAGGGTCCGCAGCAGCACGCAGACGTCTCGGGCGCCCGCGCCCCGGCGCGCCGGGCAGGGCCACGATCCACAGGTCCCCGAGCGGCGGTATTCCGTTATTTCCAGGCAATCCGAGCACGTCATCAGTAGCGCTGCCGCTTCGGAGGAATCCGCCCATACAGCCACAGGGCACCCTTTCTGTCTGCTTTCGACGGTATGGGTGGCCTGGGTCCCCAGGGAGCCCTACCGGGCCGTAAGTGGTGATGCTCACGTCCGGCAGGGCTGCGGGCGGCGGGTCAGCCGGTAGGCGGGATATCGAGGACGGCGAGGGCCTTGTCGTCGCTCTGCTTGTAGCGGGGCCAGGCCCGGCCGTGGGCGTCCTGCTCCTCGGCGGCGTGGACGGCGTCGACCACGGCCTGAGGCCCGTCGGCGCGGCAGGCGGCGGCCAGCTCAGCCCACGAGTAGAGGCCGTAGTCGTCGACTGCGCTGGACACCCCGTCGGTGGCCGCCAGGATCTGGGCGACCTGGGCTCGCGGCCAGGTGGCCGTGACTGCCTGGCGGCCGGCCTCCGGGACGGCCTCGGCCACCCAGTAGCCGCCCGGCCGGTTGATCCAGCCCATCTGGGCGTCGCGCAGCTCGACCAGCAGCCGGTGGTGCCCGTCGTCGAAGCCGCTGCCCGCGGCCAGGCGCCGCCGGTACTCGGCAGCCTGCGGCCGGGTCTCCACCAGCTCGGCCAGGCGGGTGTCCGTGAGGACCTTCACCGTGCCGTCGTGGCCGGTCACCACGACGGGGCTGTCGCCCAGGACAGCGGCCTCGACCACCGTGTCGCCCAGGCGCACGACGGACACCGTCGCTGCGGGCGAGGCCCCCGGTGTCAGCGCGTATTCGCGGGTGATCGCCGAGATCGCGTCGTGCAGGACCTCGGTCAGCTCGACCCCCGGGCCCGAGGCGAGACAGTCGAGGATCAGCTTGCCGAGGGTGTCCGCGTACCAGCCGCCGCGGGGCCGGTCGTCGGAGAGCGTGGAGACTCCGTCGAGGACCACGAAGGCGTCGCCGGAGGGCGTGGCCAGGATGCGGTCCTCGCTGGGGCGGTCGTTGCGGCCGGGCCGCTCGCCGGTTCGCAGGGACGGGGCGGAGGTCGGTGGCACAGGCGGTGTCCTTCGCGGGCTGGAGGAACGGGGGCGGTCAGGTGTTCTGCAGGGCGGTGGTGATGATGGCGCGGGCGTCGTCGAAGTACACGGCGGACTGTTTGAGCCGGTCGAAGGCCCGCTGGAAGAGCGGGACACGGTCGTCGGTGATCGTCTCGCCACCGCGGTAGCCCTCGACCTCGACCCGGGCGCCGTCGAAGATCCCGAAGCCGTCCCCCGGGTAGACGTGCAGGCGGGCGCGGGCCGGGATGATGCCCAGGGTGAGACCGGGCAGGTCCATCGCCTCCAGCAGGCGGGCGAGCTGGGGACGCATCACGGCCGGGCCGCCGATGCCGGTGAGCAGGGCCTGCTCGCCCAGCAGGACGTGGTGGGTGCGCCCGCCCTGGCCGAGGTACTGGGCGCGGGCGACGCGCTCGGCGGCCCCGGCGTCGATGTCGCGGGGGATGTCGTGAAGGTCGACGACCAGCCGCAGGACCTCCCTGGCGTACTCGCGGGTCTGCAGGTTGCCCCAGACGAGGTCCGGGCTGAACCCGTGATAGTGCCTGGTCTGCTCCACGAGCCGGCGGAACTCGGCCTGGGTCGGGCCGGTGCCCTGCTGCAGCAGGGCCTGCCAGTCGGGAGCGGACACGGGAACCCCGTGGGTGTGGACGGGGTCGGGGTTGCCGGGCTCGGACATGGTGCCTCCATGGGGTGCGGGTGCGGCCGGGGTTCCGGCCGGCGGACGGGGCGGGGCAACTGCGGCGGAGCGGTGGACCGGCCGGGGATGCGGGACCTCGTCCCGTTGGCGAAGCGGGTGGGGACGGCGACGGCCGTGCCCGTCAGGTGCGAGCGATCCCGGCGGGGTCGATGTCGACGTGGACGAGCCGGTGGTCGGACGCCGTCGCACCGGCCGGCGAGAGGTGGACGCCGTAGCGGACGAGCGCGGGCGCGACCGGGCGGGTGGCCAGGAACAGGTCGATACGGCGTTCGCCCCACGGGTCCGGGTCACCGTCCCCGTCCGCCCAGTACCCGACGGTCGGCCGCCACCGCGCACCGAGGTAGGCGGCAGCGTCGACCGTGAACCCGTTCCGCAGCAGCGCCCTGGTCGGCCGGCGGTCGGCCAGGTTGGTGGAGCCGATCGTCTCCGGGACGCACTGGTACTCCAGGTCGTCGTGGTCCTGGCCGGTGTAGGGCTCCACGTCGTAGAAGCCGCCTCCGGGGCCGGTGGCGGCCGAGATCGAGTTGAAGTCCCCGGCGACCAGGCCCACCTTCGCACCGCCGGTGCGCCGCAGGAGCCCTTTCAGCCGCAGTGCCTCGTTCGCCCGGAAGTCGGGCCTGAACGGGTCGCCGTGGTAGGAGGCGACCAGGAACGGCTCGGCGACGCCGACGTCGAGGCGGACGGTTGCCAGGCCGTGCCAGAAGTCGGGTGCCCCGTACGCCAGGAACCCGTTCGGGACCGGGGCCGCGACCGCGGGGTTCCACAGGACGGCCGTGTACCAGGGCCGGCGGAAGCTCGCCGCCGCTGCGACGCCTGCCGTGCCCCGGCGGGGGACCTCGCAGACCAGCCCGCAGTCGGCCGCCAGGCGCCGTACGACTTCGGCTGCCGCGCGGTCCCAGTCCTGCGGGTCGGGCACCTCGTCGACCAGGATCTCCTGCACGGTGAGAATGTCGGGCGCCAGTTCCCGGATCGCGGTGACGCGGTCCTGCCACCGGTCCGTGCCCACCTCGGACGGGCTGGCCTTGTAGAGGTTGAAGTTGGCGATGCGCACGAGGGCCGCTCCAGGGTCGGGTCGGTCGGCGGTGTCCGGTGCGGGCAGGCAGAACCCGACCTGCCCGCACCGGACCGGTGTTTGGTTCATCCGGCCGTGCCGGGGGCGAGCTGGGCGCGGATGCGGGCGGTGAGAGCGGCCATGTCGGAGGGGAACCGGGCTTCGAGGTCGATGTCGGTCTCCTCCGCGATCACCAGGAGGGAGAACAGGCAGTCCGACAGCTCGTGGGCGAGAGCCTCGCGGTCGGCAGCCACGTCGGTGCGGTGCCCTTCGTGGGCCATGACCAGCTTCGCGAGGTCGCCGACGTCGCCCGCGAAGCCGAGCGCGTAGTCGGTGAGGTCCCAGCGCCGCCCGAGCCGTCGTTGATTGAGCTGGTCGTAGGCGAGGCGAACCGCGTGTGCGGCGTCGTACAGCCGTCTCCGGTCGGACATCGAGCACCTCCAGGTGGTGGACGGGGCAGGAACCCTGCCGGGTTCCTGCCCGGCGGGGGGTCAGGCGGACTCGGCGGCCGGTTCGCCGTCGCGCTGGTGGGGGACGGCGCTCGCGTACTGGGCGGCCTGGAGGAGGTAGGAGGCCCGGTACCGGCCGCCGGGGTCGGCCATGAGCTGGGCGTGGCTGCCCTGTTCGGCGAGGCGGCCCTGGTGGAGGACGTAGATGAGGTCGGCGTCGGCAGTGGCGGCCAGGCGGTGGGTGATCAGGACCACGGTCAGGCCCTGGTCGGCGAGTTCGCGGATGCGGGCGAACGCCGCGACCTCGGACTGGGCGTCGAGGGCGGAGGTCGGCTCGTCGGCGATCACCAGGTGGGTCGGGCGTCCGCCGGGCCCGTCGGTGGTGGCCCGGTGGTGGGTGCGGGCCATGCCGACGCGCTGCCACTGCCCGCCGGACAGCTGCACGCCGCCCTCGAAGCCGCGGGCGGCGAGGGTGTCCCAGCCGCGGTCCTGCGCCTCGACGATCGGGTGCAGGTCAGCGTAGTCGGCTGCGTGTTTGAGCAGGGCGGGGTCGTCGCCGTGCTCCGGGCGGCCGACCAGGACGTTGGCGCGCAGGGTGAACGGCCAACGCTGGAAGTCCTGTTCGAGGACGGAGACGGAGGAGAACAGCTGGTCGCGGTCGGCGCCGGCGGTGTCGGTGCCGTCCCACCGGATCCGTCCGGTGTCGGGCAGGTAGAGGCCGCAGAGGACCTTGACCAGTGTGGACTTGCCGGAGCCGTTGTCCCCGACCAGGGCGATCACCTTCCCGCGCGGGATCGTGAGGGTGACACCGGACAGGGCCGGGGTGCTGCGGCCGGGGTAGGTGAAGCCGACGTCCTCCAGGGTGATCGCCTCGGGGCGGTGCGGCAGGTCGGTGCCGCCGGTGGGGATGGCGCGGCGTTCGGCCTCGCGCTGCAGGCGCTCCAGGTCGGCGACGAACAGCGCCTCCTCGTAGAGGCCGTTGGCGGTGTTGACGAGGGAGGTGATGTCGGCGGCGCCGGTGCGGATGCCGACGACCGCGGTACCGGCGACGGCCAGGGCCATCTGCCCGTCGTGGACGAGCCAGCCCAGGACGGCGAACGTCGCGGCGGAGGCCAGCCCCGACAGGGCGGAGGCGAGCGCCGAGGTGCCGGCGGTGGCGCGCGCGAGCCGGTTCTGCTCCTGCTCGGACGCCTCGGCCATCGCGACGTAGTGGCCGAGGACGAACGGGCCGATGGCGTGGACGCGGACCTCGGGCGCGGAGTGCGGCTGGGTGATCAGCTGGGCGAGTATGGCCGCGGCCCGGTGGTGCTGGAGCCAGGCCATCACCGAGCCGTAGCGGCGCCGGGCAGAGCGCACCGCGCCCCAGCCCTTCGGCGCCGCGATCAGCACCAGCATCGGCAGCAGCACCGGGTCGAGGGTGAGCAGCACCCCGCCGGCGGCGACCAGGCCGAGCAGGGCGGTGAGGACGGCGATGCTCTGGCCGATCAGGCGGCGTACCGCTGCGGTGCCGAACCGGGCGGACTCCAGCAGCCGGCTGAACTCCGGGTCCTCCAGGGAGGCCAGCTCGACCCGGGCCGCGCGGCCGAGGAACGCGACGGTCGCCGCCCGCTCCGTCTTGGGTTCCAGCCGGTCGCCCGCCCAGGCGGAGGCGATGCCGAGCAGCGCGGCCAGGGCGGAGGCGGCGCCGACGGAGAGCACGGCCGGCAGCGCCGCCTGCAGCAGCCGGTCCGCGCTGCCCTGGGCGAACAGGGCACCGAGCGCCCGGTTGGTGGCCAGCAGCCCGAACGCGGCGGCCAGCGCACGACCGGTCTCGGCGACGGCGACGACCACCAGGGCGGTGCGGTCGGCCTGCCACGCCAGGCGCAGGGCGGTGCGCAGCAGGCCGGGGATCTGGCGGGCGACGGTGAGGAAGCCGATCGTGAGCATGGTCTGCTCGTGGGAGGTGAAGCCGTAGTCGTAGCGCAGCCGGCCGCCGAACAGGAACTGCTCGCTGGCGGAGACGTCCCCGTCGGGTTCGGTGGTGGGCTTGCGGGTCTTCAAGCGCTCTCCTTCGGGTGGCGGCTGTGATCAGGGCCGGTCGTCCGTGTCGGCCAGCCGGCGGGGCGCGGGGGCGAAGCAGGCCAGGGTCGCTCGGCGGTCAGGTCCCCTGGGGGTCCGGGCCGCCGAGGCGGGTGCGCAGGGCGGCGGCAAGGTGTTCGTCCCGCTCGGGGCTTTCCGCGAGGACGCCCGCGCCCTCGGTCATCAGGGCGTGGAACTGCTGCCGCTCGTAGGGGACGCCGGGTGGCAGGGCGGCGATGTGCCAGTGGACGTGGGAGTTGCCCTGCATACTGCCCAGGCTCAGTACGTACACCCGCTCGGTCGGGACGACCGCTGCGAGTGCGGTGGCGACCCGGTGGACCACGCGCTGGAGTTCGAGGTACCGGTCCTCGGTGAGGCCGCCGATGGTGTCCTCGACGTGGGCGCGCGGAGCGACCAGCACCTTGCCGGGCAGGGTGGGATAGCGGTCGAGGAAGGCGACGTGGTCGCCGTCGTCCAGGACGACCCGGTGCTCGTAGCCGGGGACGCCGTCGAGCATCGAGCAGATGAAGCACGGCCCGTTGCGGGCCTGGTCGTTGTAGGCGTCGAGGTCGAAGGCGGTCAGCGCACCCACCCGCCCGGGCCGGGGCGCAACGTCATGAAGCCGTCCAGGGCCTCGAAGCCGAGGGTGCGGTACAGGCTCGCGCCGGCGGCGGTGGCGCGCAGTTCGATCGAGCCGCAGCCGCGGGCCTTGAACGCCTCGACGAGTGCGGTGGTGACGGCCCTGCCGTGGCCGCGGCGCCGGTGGTCGGGGTCGGTCGCCACCGTGTGGATGCGGCCCCAGAGGCCGGTGGGGAAGGCCGGTCCGAGGTAGCCGCGGTAGACGATGCCGATCGCGCAGGCGGCCAGGCCCTCCTCGGCGGGGGCGACGTAGGCGAGCAGGTTCGGGTCGGTACCGAGGCGCTCGTGCATGTCGTCACGGAAGGTGGTGCGCCACTGTTCGGTGAGCGGGCCGCCGTCGAGGACGGCGACGCGCAGGCGCAGCAGCTCGTCGGCGTCGTCGGGGCCGGCGGGGCGAACGGGCAGCAGGGGCAAGGTGGTTCCTCCGGGTGGCGCGGTCACAGGGGCAGGTGCGGGGACGGGGGTTCGAGGCGTTCGAGGTAGCGGTCGACGCCGCCGTCGGGGCGGTGGACGGTGCGGTAGGCGTAGGGGACGGCGGACTGGGGGAAGACGACGACGCCTTCCTCCACGACCGCGCGGCGGCCGGCGATCGCGTCGAGGCGGGCGTCCGTGTCGGCCGGCAGCAGCGGGTCGGGGGGTCGTCGGTGGCGGCCCACCTGCCTCACGCTCCGACCAGGTCGCGCGGGTCGAACGAGCCGTCCCAGCCGTGGGTGGAGAACCCGCGCCCGCCGGTCAGGTACATGGTCAGGGCGCTGTGGGAGGTGGGGAACATGGGCAGCGGCAGGGCGTCGGCCGGGGCCCACTGAACGGCGAGGTGCTTGTCCGGTTCGGTGTTCGTGAGCTCCCCGGCCCAGGCGGTGGCGAGGAACACGACCAGCAGGAACGGGCCCTTGCCGTCCCACCCCTGCTTGACCTGGACCGTGTGGACCAGCCGCAGGTCCCCTGGCGCCACCACCAGGCCGGTTTCCTCGTGCAGCTCTCGGGCGGCGGCCTCGTCGAGGCGTTCGCCGACCTCGACCTTGCCGCCCGGGATCGTCCAGACGGGCGTCGTGCTCCAGCTGTTCGCGGCGTAGCGGATCAGCGCCACCCGCCTGTTGTCCCGGTCGTGGGCGATGACGGACACGGCCTGCCGCAGGCTCTCCACAGCACTACCTCCAAGGCTGGTTGGGAAACGGTGGTCAGGGGGTCAGGGCGGGTCTGGACAGCCGGTCCACGTCGTCCGGGACCGCGGCGGCGCTCATGCGGTCCACCCGACGGTGGACAGGGTGCTGCCGCGGCCGATCTCGGCGAGCGCATGGGCGGTGTACGGCACCGTGTCGGCCGGCAGCGCGTGGAGCGGCCACCGGCGCAGTTCCTCGCACTTGTGCGGCTCCTCGTTGCGGATCCGCCCGGTGTGGCGCAGGGGGCGGAAGAACAGTTGGAGGCGGGAGCGGCCGTCGTCCGGGTCGAGGTGGTGCAGCGTGTGGAGGAGGACGAGGTCCTCCTCGGCGATGCGGATGCCCAGCTCCTCCTCGGCCTCGCGGCACATCGCGCCGGTGACCGTCTCGCGGGTCTGCATGTGACCTGCGGGCAGGTGCCACATGCCGTTCGCGAACGAGGTGTTGCGGCGCCGGCCGAGCAGCACGGTGCCGGCGTCGGCGAGGACGAGGTGGACGCCGACGACCAGCGTCAACGGGTCCTCGCCCGCGGCCGGAGGCTCGGCGTGGACTCGGGGGTTCACGCGGTCCTCTCGAAGGGGAGGCCGCCGGTGATCAGCGGCAGGTAGTGCTGCATGTAGGGCGGGACCTTGAGTAGCGGCACCTCGTCGAGGGGAACCATGCGCACGGCCAGGCCCTCGTCGCCGAGCCGCAGGTCCGAGGCGGGGCCGTCCCAGGTGGCGTGCAGGACGCGGGTGAGCGGATGTACGAGCTCGTGCTGCGGGCCGGGGACCGGACGGATGCGGGTGACGGTGATCCCCGCTTCCTCGTGGATCTCCCGGGCCGCGGTCTGCTCGGGGGTCTCGTCGGCTTCCCGCCACCCGCCGATCGGCGTCCAGTAGCCGGGCCAGGCGATGCCGGGCTTGTCGTCGCGGTGGTGCAGCAGCAGGTGTCCGGCCGGATCGGTGACGAGGGCCATGATGCCCTCGAAGTTGTCGTCCGAGGAGGGGCGTTCGAAGTAGAGCGCCCGCTCGGCGCGGTGGGCGCGCAGGACCTGCAGGAGGCGCTGGTAGCGGTCCGGTTCCATGAGCGAGTGCCAGGTGTGCGCGGTCTCGAACCGGAACTCGGTGTGCTCCGCATCAAGGCGGATTCGCGCCTGCTGCTCGGGGGTGAGGACGCGTGAAGTAGGCCGCCGGCGAGGTGCCTCTGGGTGAGGTCCTTTTCCGGCGGCCCCTTCCCGAACCGGGCTTGCGGCTTTCACCGCACCCGGCTC
>NZ_JBHYYB010000059.1:0-57538 GCF_042752535.1 Kitasatospora sp. NPDC059327
GCCGGCCCGCGGGGGCGGGTCGCCCCCCCGGGGGGCGGGGGGCCCCCCCCGGCCGGGGGCCCGGGCGCCCCCGGGCCGGTGCGGCGCTCCCGGTTCAGGAGGCGATGCCGCAGTACTGCTGCTGCTTGCCGATCGCGCGGTACATGCAGTCGGCCGTCTCGACCAGCCGCAGCACGGCCTCGCGGTTGCGGCTGGTCTCGCGCCCGATCACCTCGTCGGGCGGGTAGAAGCCGCTGCTGCCGTTCGGGCCCGGGTACATCTCGAAGGTGTACGCGAAGATCCGCTGCGCGCCCCACAGCCAGTCGTCGATCGCGCCGTCGGTGATGTACAGGTCGCTCGACTGCTCGGGCGTGTAGCCGTTGGTCCCGGCCATCGTCGTGCCGAAGGTCGCGAAGGTGTCGTACTCGTCGGCGGTCATCCCGGTGGCCGTGTTGGCGGTGGTCCAGCCGAACGGCCAGAGCACCAGCTGGCTGTAGGTGTGGAAGTCGATCGCGGCGGTGATCTGCTGCTTGCCGCCGACCACGCGGGTCCGGACGAAGTCGGCGACCACCTTGGTCTCCTTGGCGGACTCCGGGGCGGCGCCCCGGTAGGTCTCGCTGGAGGTGGAGCCGGAGGAGCCGCCGCAGCAGCCCCACTTGTAGTCCCAGTTGCGGTTCAGGTCGGTGCCGACGTTGCTGCTGCCGGCGTTCGGCTGGCGGTCCTTGCGCCAGCTGCGGTAGCGGCCGGTGGCGATGTCGTACTCGCCGCCGTCCGGGTTGAGGTCGGGGATCACCCAGATCTCCCGGCTGTTGACGGCGTTGGTGATCCGGCTGTCGCTGCCGTACTTGTCGCCGAACTCGTGCAGCAGATAGAGCGCCATCTCGACGGTGAGGTGCTCGCGGGCGTGCTGGTGGGCGGTGAACAGCACCTCGGGCTCGTTCTCGTCGGTGCCGACGTTGTCGCTGATCTTGACGGCGACGATCGGCCGGCCCTCGTAGGAGGTGCCGATGACGCGCTTGCTCATGATGGCGGGGTGCGCCGCCACGACGGCGTCGATGTCGGCGGAGGCCTCCGCGAAGTTGTGGTAACCGGAGTCGGCGGACGGGAAGTCGTACACCGCCGCGCCGACGCCCTGTTCGCCGGCCCCGGCGCCGTACGTCGGGTTCGGCAGCGGGCTGGGGGACCAGCCGAGCGCGCGCAGGCGGTCGGCCTCGGCGGGGGTGGCGGTGACCACCACCGAATCGGTCCGCACCGCGTCGACGGAGGCGCCGGTGGCGGCGACGGCGGTGCGTTCGGCGACGGTGCGGGGGCCGTCGAGGACGTACTGCCGGGCGGTGTCGGCCGCCGCGGCGGTGACCGGGTGGGCGGCGACCTGGGTGGTGAGGGGCGAGGCGAGTGCGAGAGCCAGTACCGCGGCGGTGACCGCGGCGGGCTTCCCTCGGCGGGGCAGTCGCATGACTGTCCTCCTGTGGGGGGTCCGTAGGGACGGAACAGGGGAGGAGCTGCGGCGCGCGCCAGCATGATGGTCCGTCAGTGTCATGCAATCGTCAAGACGGTGGGCGGTGGTCGGTCCGTTCGGGCCGCGTGGTGCGCCGCGGGCGACGGGCGGTAGTCAGCCGGTCCGGCCCTCGTGCCGGTCGTCGCCGGGGTCGCCGGCGGCCCAGGAGTCCGGTGTCCCGTAGGCGGTGCGCAGGTGGCGCAGATAGCCGGCCGCGCCGCCGTGGCGGTGGTCCTGGGCGCCGTGGCGGTACAGGTCGAGGCCGCCGCCGGGGTGCAGGCGCAGGGTGGTGGTCGCCCGGCGCGCCGGTGCCGGTCCGGTGGCGGGGAGGTCGCCGAGGGGGAGGCCGGTGGCGGGAAGGTCGCCGGTGCCGAGGACGGCGGTGCCGGCGGGGAACATGGCCAGGGCGTCGGCGGCGCTCTCCGCGGGGGGCCTGCCGGTCCGGTTGGCGCTGCTGACGTACAGCAGCGGGAAGGGGGCGAGGAGTGGGCGCAGGGGAGCCCAGCGGGCTCCGAAGAGCAGGGCCCAGCCCGCCTGGGCGGCCGGTGCCAGCCAGTCCGGCGGCGGGCCGTCGGTGCGCAGCGGGACCAGGAGGGTGAGGTGCTCCTCGGCGAGGAGGCGATGGGCCAGGGCGGCGGCGGAGGCGTCCAGGGCGAGGGCTTGGCGGAGCGCCGCCAGGGTGTCCGGATGGTGGGCCCAGAGTGCCACCGGTTGGGCGACGGGGCGGCCCTTCGCCGCGTTGACGGTCCCGGGCGCGGTGGCGGCGACCACGCCGGTCAGTGGCGCCGGGTTGGGCAGGACGACCGCCGCACCCCGGTCGAGGGCGCTGCGGGCACCGGGCAGGCCGACGTTGCCGGTGTCCGCCGCGCCCCGGTGCGCGGTGTCCCGGTTCACCGGGCGGCCCCGGTCGCGGTGACGGGGAGCACGGGGACGGCGGGTGCGGGGGCGGGGATCGCGCTGCCGGCGGGTGCGGCCGCCGCGGGGCCGGCGAGGCCGTCGAGGTAGGCGGCGAAGGCCTCGTCGTCGACGACGGCACGGCCGGTGCGGAACGCCCGGGACTTCACCCAGGCCATGGCGGTCCCCGCCTGCTGCCGGTCGAGGTCGTGGCCCAGTCGGGAGGCGACGGCGGTGACCACCCGGGCACTGGCCAGCTGGGTGAGCACGACGCTCGGGGCGATGCCCAGGAGCTGCTCCGGGTCGTAGGGCTGGAACAGTCGGGGATGGACGAACGGCGTGCCGGTGGAGATCGTGCCCACCCCGGGGCCGACCACCGGGGTGGTCACCGTCAGGGGCACCCCGGTCTCCGCGCCGACCATCCGGGCCACGGCGGGCAGCCGGGTGAGGTCGGGAGGCGTCCACCACGGCTCGGCGGTCTGGCCGCCCAGGAGCTGCGCGGCGCGCTCGGGGCGGTGCGCGAGCAGGAGCAGCAACTGCTCCGTGGCGACCATGCCGGAGCGCTCCGCGATGCCCAGCCAGGCACTCGACACCACCCGTACGCCGGCCCGCAGTGCCTCAAGGGTGTTGGCCAACCCCAGTCCGAGGTCGTTGTGCAGGTGCGAGGCCAGCACCACGTCATCGGTGCAGGCGGCTCGGACCCGGGAGAACATCGCCGCCGCGTCGGAGGGGAGTTGATCGCCGACGGTGTCCGCCAGGACCACCACGCCGGCGCCCGCCGCCGTCATGCGCTGGGCGGCGGCGGCCACCAGGGCGTGGTCGGCCCGGCCGGCGTCCGCCAGACAGACGTCGACGGCGACCCCGTCGTCCAGTTCCCGAGCGTCCTCGACCAGCGTGACGCCGCCCTCCAGGGCCTCCCGGGCGGTGCGATGGACCATCACCTGCGCCATCGCCTCGGAGGCCGGGACCACCACCATCACCCGGGCGTGGGCGCTGCCCCGGACCGCCGTGACGGCCTGCCGCACATCCGCCGCCGCGCCCCGGCAGACCGCGGCCACGCTCACCGCTCCCTCGGCCTCCACCGCCACCCGGCGTACGGCCTCGAACTCCTCCGCGCACACCGCCGGGAAGCCCGCCGCGAACACCACGTGGCGGGGTCCGTCCGCCCCGAAGATCCGGCCCTGCTCCAGGGCCAGCCGCACCCGGAAGTCCGCGCTCATCAGGGTCTTGGCCTGGGCGCCGTCGCGAGCCGACTCCTCCCAGATCACCACCCGGCCCGCCAGGGCCGACTCGCGCACCACGTCCCGTGCCATTGCTCCCCCTCGTGCCGGTCGTCGCCCCGGCCGCGCCGTGCGGCTGACGGCGCTCCGGGCCTGCGTCCGAGGGGCCGGGGGCGCAGTGATCGTCGCACCGTGGGGCGCGGGCGTCCGGCCGGTGTGCTTCCGGTTCACTCGTTCGAGTGAAGAGCGCGCGTCGCAGTCCTGACCTGGTGGGTTCCGCAGCGAGAATCGCGCGTCTTCCGCAGGTCCGCCGGGGGCCGATGGTCGTCAGCGGCCGGTGCCGGGGCGCTCCGCCGGTGGCTCGTCGTCGTCCGGCGCCGGTGCCACGGCCGCCGAACTCCCGTAGAGGTCGTCGTCGCCGCTGTGGGAGGCCGCCGCGCGGGCGGCCTTGCGACCGGCTGGCCTCGAACGCCCGGTGAACAGGTCGTCGGGCGCTGCCTCGCTCATCCCGGACAGCGGGTCCGCCGCGCTGTCCCGTTCGTTTCCGCCGGTCATCGGATGCTCCTGCCCTCCGCCGCTCCGGACACCGCCGATCGTACTCCGGGTGGTGGCGGCGCCGGCGCCGCCGCAACGGCCCCCGGGGCGCGGTCCGGGGTGGCTCCGAGCTGCGAGGACGGGGCTTCCGGCGGGCGGGCGGCGGTGGGTAGGTTGGTGGTCACCGACCGAGGAGTTGCGCCGTGCCCGCCCGCCCCAGCGTTCTGTTCGTGACCGATCTCGCCTACCAGGCTCGTGGCCGGCGGTACTGCGACGAGGACATCGGGCTGTCCGCCCGGCTCCGGGCCGACTTCGACATCGCGCTGAGCCACCCCTTGGACGCGGCCGCGCTGATGGACGGCTTCGACGCGGTGGTGGTCCGCAACAGCGGGCCCGTCCTGCACTACCAGGAGCGGTACGAGGCGTTCCGGGCCGCGGCCGCGGCGCGCGGTACCCGGGTCTACAACCCGCTCTCCGGCCGCGGTGACATGGCCGGCAAGCAGTACCTGCTGGACCTGACCTCGGCCGGGTTCCCGGTGATCCCCACCGTCGACCGGGCCGAGGACCTCGGGCGCCTGCCCGCGTCCGCTCAGTACGCCGTCAAGCCGAAGGCGGGCGCGGACTCCATCGGCCTGACCTTCGTGACACCGGACCGGCTGTCCGGCCTCGCCTACGGCGACATCCTGGTCCAGCCGCGCATCGACTTCCGCTACGAGGTGTCGTTCTACTTCGTCGACGACGAGTTCCAGTACGCCCTCCACGCCCCCGATCCGGACCGGCGCTGGGTGCTGGAGCCGTACCGGCCCACGGACGCGGACCTGGGCTTCGCCCGGCGGTTCATCGACTGGAACACCCTGGACCACGGCATCCAGCGGGTGGACGCCTGCCGGACCCCGGAGGGGGACCTCCTCCTGGTCGAGCTGGAGGACCTCAACCCGTACCTGTCCCTGGACCGCGTCGCGGAGCCGACCCGGGAGGCCTTCGCGACGGCCCTGACGGACTCGCTGCACCGCTTCCTGGAGACCCCGCACCGGGACTGAGGCGGGACCCGCGCGACCTGGGCCGCGCGGGTCCGGCACCGGCTGGTCAGGGGCGGACCAGCCGCACGTCGGAGACTTCGAGCAGGCCGTCCAGCTCGACCTTGCCGACGGTCTGGCCCGGGTCCACCACGAGGCCGTCCCGGCGCACGATGTCGAGCAAACGTTCGGCCAGCGGCATCACCATGTGGCGCCCCCAGCAGCGTTCGTTGACGTGGCCGAACGGGAGGTAGCCGGGGTGGTCGTCGGGGTCGAGGCCGGCCCAGCGCTCCGGGCGGTAGGTGTCGGGGTCGTCCCACAGGCGCGGGTCGCGGTGGCTCAGCAGCGGCAGCAGCAGGATGTCGTCCTTCGCGCCGATGCGGTCGTCCACGGCGGGGAACTCGGGGGAGGCCACCCGCAGGATGTTCCAGGACGGCGGCAGCAGCCGGAGGGCTTCATGCAGGACGTCCCGGTTCGAGACGCCGTCGTCGAAAGGCGATCCCAGCCAGAGCGCATTGGTCACGAGGGCGGACACGGTGAAGCAGATCGGCGCCGCCACCCGCCGGTAGAGATACATGGCGTAACGTCGGTCGGCATATCCCTCGGCATTCAGGACGCGCGCCGCGAGATTGGACAGCGGTACTTCCGAGCCGGGCTTTCCGAGCATGGCCGTTCCGGAGGCGACGGCCGCCCAGGTCAATTTCGGAGTGAGTTCCAGCCGGCGGTCCACGAGGACGCGGAATCGGAAACTCTCGCGGCCGAAGACGAGGTCCCGGAGATGGACGTGGGCGACGTGCGGCCATTTTCCGGTGAGGTCGACATCGTCGCCCAGGGGCTTCTTCAGGGCGGCCCGGACATCGGCGGAGACGGCCTGCATGAGCGCGGACGCGTCCGCCCGGGTGACGGACCTGCCCTGCACGGGCTTGAAGGTCGGGCGCTCGGCGTCGTTGGCGGGCCTGCCCCGGAGCAGGCTGTCCATCAGGTCGGCGCCGGCCACCCCGATGGTGTCGGGCTCCAGGCGGAAGAGGTCGGCCCCGCGGTGCGTGCGGAGAAGTTCCTTGAGCCGCGGTGCGAAGACGGTGGCCCGGGCGCTCCTGCCCGTGCTGGACATAGGCATCGGTGAACTCCAAGGGTGAAAGGCCCGGCCCGGTGAGACAGGGCTCACCGGGCCGGGCCCGGTAGGCGAACTACCCGATTAGATCCAGCCGTACCAGGCGTAGGCCTTCAGGCTCTTCTCCGGCATGACCTTCTTCACGAAATGCACGAGCTTCATGACAGTACCTCCGTCTGACGGTGAACCGGACGAATTGCTTTGATGGTTCGACGGGTCGCGGTTGTTCGGCAGAATTCTGCGATCCGCTTCTCGTCGACCCGAAGTGAAGCCCGGCGGCGAAAAGAGCGTCAAGTGACGCAGCTCACGCGCCGGCCGGCGGTTCGCCAGGTTTCGCGGCCGGCCGCTGCCGATTTCCCGTGGAACGACGGAAAAGGTCCGGATTGGGCGGGTCGTGCGCATCGGGGCGGTTGTCGGACCGGGGTGGCCGGGCGTCCGTGCTGGTCGGGGCCGTGCGCGGGGTGTCGGCCCGGTGAACGGGCGGCGTCCGGCGTTCGGCGGTGGAGGGTCGCGAAGGGGATGGCGGGTGCCGACCGAACGTTAGGTCTGCCCGTTCGGGCACGTCCGCTGCCCCGGCGAACCGGAGTGCGGCCCTCCGCGTGACGGCGTACCGTCACACCGGTGTCACCAACTGTCGTCGCCCGGTGGGTCGCGGGCGGCCGACCGGGCACCGCGGCGCGCGATCCGAGGTGATCGGCCGTCAGTTCCTGTCGTGTTCAGGAGGATATGATCTTGGTCCGCGCGCGGGACCCGCCGTGCGAGGGACCGACGAATCAGGGGAATCCGCCGATGGTGAAGATCAGGCTCGCGCGTTCGGGAGCGGTGGCCGCGGCCGCCGCCCTGCTGATGGCCGGCGTCGGAGCGGGCACCGCGGTGGCCGCGCCGGTGCCGACCGCGCCGCCCGTCCCGGACACGACCGCTGTGCGGGCCGCCCTGCAGAACACCCTGAACGCGGGGGCGCCCGGCGCCTTCGCCGTGATCAGGGACCACGGCAGCGGCGAGCTCGCCTGGTCGCTGACCCTGGGCAAGGCCGACCTCGACGGCAGCCCGATGAAGGCCAACCGGCAGTTCCGGGTGGGCAGCAACAGCAAGATGTTCGCCTCGGTGCTGGTGATGCGCCTCGTCGAGCAGGGGCTCATCGACCTGGACCGGCCGCTGCGCGAGTACCTGCCGCAGGGCACCCTGCCCGAGGGCTGGACGATGACCGGTCGTCAGGTGATGCAGCACCGCGCGGGCATCTACGACCACACCAACGACCTGCTGGAGCAGGCCGGCGAGGAGACCACGAGCGCCTTCGAGGCGCGGATCCGCAACACCGTCTACGCGCCCCAGGACCTGGTGGCCCTCTCGGTCAAGCACGGTGTGCAGTACACCCCGGGGACGAAGTACGCGTACTCGAACACGGACTACGTGCTGATGGGGCTCGCGATCGAGCACCTCACCGGGCGCGCCTACGGCGATCTGCTGCGCGAGGAGATCATCGAGCCGCTGAATCTGCGTCAGACCTCCTTCGTGGTACCCGAGAAGGCCATCGCGGGGCCGCACATTACCGGCTACCTGACCAACGACGACCGCGGCAAGCCGCTGCTGGACTCCACCGAGCAGACCGCCTCCTGGCTGTGGAGCGCGGGCGGGGTCATCTCCTCGGCCGGCGACATGGACCGCTTCCTCACCGCGCTGCTGGCCGGCAGCGCCGGGGGCCTCGTCTCGGACGACTCGCTGAAGCAGATGACCAGCGTGCTCCCCACGCCCACGGCGAAGATCAGCTACGGCCTCGGTGTCCGGCAGATCGCCCTCTCCTGCGGGAACGTCTTCGGCCACGGAGGCATCGTCCAGGGCTTCCAGACCCAGAGCTTCGTCACCCCCGACGGCCGGCGCAGCGTCGTGGTGTTCGCCAACGCCTCCAACAACGGGGCCGTCACGACGGGCCTGATGGGCGTGCTGGAGCCGGCCTTCTGCGGCAAGCAGCCGGCCGCCGCGGCACCCCGGTCGGCGCTGACCTCGCCCGCCGGCGGGGCGCAGCGCGACGCGGCCGGTGCGGCCGACAGGACCGTTCCGGTGGTGGAGGACACCCGGATCTGACCGGTGGGCGGCGGCGGGCCGGGGCACGCCGCGGTCCGCCGCCCCGGTCCGCTGCCGGTCCGCTGCCGGTCCTGCCCCGCTTCGCCCCGCCCCGGTCCGGCGGGCAAGGAGCTCAGGCCCAGGGCAGCGCGGCGCGCGTGTGCCAGTACGCCTCGGCGGGCTCGGCCAGCGGTGCGAGCGCGGCCAGGTCCGCCGGAGCGAGGCCGATCCCGGCCGCCGTGAGGTTGGAGGCCAGTTGCTCCACGGTGGCCGCGCCGGAGAGCACCACGTCGGCCCAGGGCTGGGCGGCGGCCGCGGCCAGGGCGAGCGCGTCGCAGGAGGCGCCGGTGCGGGTGGCCAGCGCGCGCAGCGCGGCGGTGTCCGGGCCGGTGGCGTTGCGGTCGGCGAGCCGGCCGTTGGCCATGCCCTCCTTCACCACCACCAGCCAACCCGCCGCGTGCGCCTCGGCGAGGGCCGGTCCGGCGGATGGCTCCAGCAGGTTCCAGGTGGACTGGACGGCGGCGAACAGCGGCCGGCCCTGCGCCGTCACCTCCAGCGCGGCCCGGACGGTGGCGGCCTGCGCCGGACCGCTGGTGGACAGGCCGATCCGGACGCCGTCGGCGGCCAGTCGCGCCAGCCGCGCGTGCAGCGCCGGGTCGGTGAGCGCCGGGCTGTCGGGGGTGACCGAGTGCACCAGGTACACCTGCGGCCACGCACCCAGCAGCGCCCTGGTCTCCTGGACCTGACGGTCGAACACCGCCGTCGAATGCTCCTTGACCTCGTGCACCGCCACCCCGGTGGCGCGCCAGTCGGCGGTGTAGGTGTAGCCCCACTTGCTGCCGACGACCACGTCGGGCGCGGCCTCCGGACGGGCGGCGAGCCACTGGCCGACGAACTCCTCGGCACGGCCGTAGGAGCGGGCGGTGTCGAAGTAGCGCACCCCTGCCGCGTAGGCGGCGTCGAGCAGGGCGTGCGTCCGCTCCCGCAGCGCCTCGACATCGCGCCCGGCCGGCAGGTCGAGGTCGCGGCCGAGCGTGATGTAGCCGGGCCGCCCGACGGCGGCGGTGCCCAGGCCGAATCGCGCGAGCGACGGTCCGGCGGCTGGTCCGGTGGCGGGGGCGGTCGGCATGGCGGGGGTCCCTTCGGCGGCACGGGTGCGGTGGCGGTGGTTCGCCCACCCGCCCGCGACCCTATCCGTCGCCGCCGGAGCACCCCTGATCTGGGCCGACTCCGTGACCTGGTCCGACCACGTGGCCCGGTCCGATGGCGCGGCCCGGTCCGAGTCCGCGATCCGGTTCGACCCAGCCCGGATGCCGACGGCCTCGCCCCGGGGCACGGCGGCCGGGGTCGGTCAGCCGTACCAGGAGGCCTCGGTCGGCCGCGCCCGGTGGGGCACGTCGCGCGGGGGCATCGGCAGCCGGGCGTCGCCGTCGACGAGCGTGGCGCTCGGCAGGCCCCGGATCGCGCCGGGCAGTTCCACCTCGACGGTGATCGTGCGCGGCGGGTCGGTGGGCAGCGTGGTGGCCAGCGAGCGCCGCTCGGCGTGGTGGCCGTGGACCGGTTCGACGACGACCTCCTTGCCGTCGACGAGGAGCTCCACCTCCCGCGTCCCGGCCAGGCGGACGCCGACGGTGACCGAGCAGTGCGCGTGCTCGCGGTGGAAGTGGTATTCGCGGCTCATGGGACCGCCTCCCTGTCGCGGCGGACGAGGGTGCCTCGCGTCCATCCTGGCACCGGCACGGGTGCGGGCGCCCCCGGGGTGCCGTGCCCGGCCCGGTGCTGGGGCCGGGCACCGTCGGTCAGGAACCGAGCAGGCGGGCCTTCTGCGCCTCGAACTCGGCCGCGGTGAGCACACCCTGGTTCTTGAGCTCGCCGAGCTGCTTGAGCTGGTCGAGCTTGGCGGACATGTCGTCGGGCTGGGCGGCCGGTGCCGGAGCCGGCGGGGGCGCGTAGGCGGGCTGGGCCGGCGCCTGCGCCGTCTCCTGCTGGGCCCAGCGGCCGGCCTGCCGTCGGGAGACCCGGTTGGAGACCGCGGTCGCGGTCCCGGCGACGACGGCGGTACGGGCGACGCCGCGAAGAAGTCCTGGCATGGTGCACCTTCCTGACTCTCGGGGTGGGCCGACTCCCGGGGTGGGTCGCCCGGGTGTCCGACGGGATCAGTTCCCGTCCGTGCCCTCGGCCGCTTCGAGGGAGGCGAGGACGGCCTGGACGGGGATCCGGCCGTCGGCGACCAGGCGCGCTCCGCCGCGCCGCAGGGCGGCGGCGAAGGGGCCCGCCCAGGCGTTCTCGTAGACCAGGATGCCGGCGGAGCTACCTGCTTCGAGGACGGCGCCGGCCTGGGCGAGGTCGTCCTCGTCGAGCAGACCGGAGGAGACGCCCTCGAACACGGTCAGGTCGAGTTGGCCGTCACCGTCGAGGTCGGCGAGTTCGATACCGGTGACCGATCCGTCCGCCTCCTTGCGGACGAAGACCAGGTCGAGGATGCGGATGATGCCCCGGTCGACGAGGTCGACCAGCAGCGGCAGCCCCTCACCCGTCATCCGGTTGCCGGGGAACTCGACGACGATGTAGTCGATCGGTCCGGTCTCGTTCAGCTCGTCGCTCACGTGGATTCCTCTCCGGCCGGTCGGGTGGAGGATGCCGGCCGACGCCGTGGCGGTGCCCGCCCGGGAGGGTGGCACGGACACAGGGCCGCTCCCGTCACCGGGGGGCTCCCGCTCCTGTCATTCCAACAGGGCCGGTACGACCGCGCATCTCGGCCGGGTACGGGAGCCGGCGGTCGGTCGGGGCCACCGGGCGGTCAGGTGCCGGCGTGCGGTCCGGTGCCGGCGGTCGGTCCGGTGCCCGAGACGCTGCCTGGGCCGGTGGGGGGACGCGCGGCACCGTCTGCGCCGGGCCCGGGGGCCGGGCCGGTGTCGAGCAGCTCCCGGATCAGGAAGGCGAGCAGGACGACCAGGGTGATCCACAGGACCACCACCGTGGTCGGGTAGTTCCAGGTGGCCAGGACGACCGCCGCCACCGCGAGGATCAGCGCGCCGAGCCACTTCTTGAAGCGGTGGACGAACGGCCCCACCGGGCCGAGCCGCAGCCCGATGCCGAACAGCACGTCGCGCAGGGCGTCGACCATGCGGCGGCAGGCGGTGCGGATCGCGACGGCGGCCTTCGAGGGGCCGATCACGAGCGCGCCCAGGGCGGTGACGACGGCCACCGCGAAGACCACCCGGACGCTGGCGCGCATGAACCGGATCAGGGTGTCGTAGACCGCGCCCGCCGCCGCCTGGCTCGCGCCCGGTGGGAGGTGGTCGAGGTAGAAGGCGCGGAAGACGGTCAGGACGATCCCCAGCAGCAGCATGGCGAGCGCCACGCCGGTGGCCGCGCCGACCAGGGCCCGGCGCCGGTTGGCCGCGAGGAACACGCCGCAGGCGGCCACCACCACGGTCACCAGCGGGAGCCAGGAGCCCATGATGTCCAGCAGCCGGAAGTACGTCTTGATCTTGCCGATGTCCTCGGACTGGAAGACCACGAAGTCGGTGTGGACCTCCGGGATCTTGGCGGCGACCCCGAGGCCGGCGTTCACCAGCTCGGTCTTGACCCGGTCCACGATCGGTGCGATGTCGATGCCGACCTGGTTGTTGGTCAGCGTGATCGCACCACCCCCCTTGCCGGTCAGGGCCTTGTCGAGGGAGGTGTGGATCACCCGGTTGGCATCGACCCAGATCGTCTCGAAGGCGCTGCTGGTGACCACCCGGTCGACGGTGGAGTGCACCAGGTTGGTGAGGCCGCTGGTGATCGGCGCGCTCAGGTTTCCGATCAGGTTCGCGAGCTGGGGCGGCACGCCCTGTTCGGCAGCCGCGTCGGAGAGTTGCTTGACCAGGGCCTTCACGTCGATCTGGTCCAGGACGACCTGGGTGACCCGGTTGGTGACGGCGTCCTGGACCGCGGGTTCGGTGGCCAGCGGCGCGACGGTGGCGACGTAGCGGTCGGTGTTGCCCACGATGTCGCTCGTCCAGACCGCGAGGACGGAGAGCAGGGACAGCAAGGACGCGATGACGATGACCACCACGGACCCGGAGGTGCGCAGCCGGTGGTGTTCCCGGTGCTTGGGCGGGGTGGCGGCCTCCAGCGCGGCGAGCCGGGCCTTCAACTGCTCGACCTCGTCCGCCGGTTCCGGAGTGGGCCGCGCGGTGGGGGGCAGCGGCGGCGTGACCGGTGGCGGACTGACCGGTGGCGGGGTGGTGGGCTTCGTCGAGGGCGTCGAGGGCGTCGAGAGTGCCGAGGGCTCGGTGGGAGGCTCGGTGGGGGGTGGAGTGACCGGCGGCGGGGTGGTGGGCTTGGCCGAGGGCTCGGTGGGAGGCTCGGTGGGAGGTGGAGTGACCGGCGGCGGGGTGGGGTGCGGGGGCCGGTCGCCCGTGGGCTCGGCTCCGCCCGCCGCGGTGGGATCCGCTCCGGAATCCGTCGGGGCCATCGCCACTCTCCCTGGGTCGGACGCTTGCCCCGCCGGGGAGCGCACGTGGTTGTAGCTCCTCTCCAGCAGAGCCGCGCCCGCCCCGGCCCACCAGCGGGCACGGCCGGACGGGTGGCGGTCACCGGTCGGTCGCCGCCCCCGGGGAGCGGTCGCCCGGGCGGCCCCGACCGGTCGGCCGGTGGGATCCGGCACGGGGAGCGCGTCCGGCACCCGTGTGGAACGCTGGAATGCGGAGCTGCGGCCGGGCCCGGACCGATGGGCCCGCGGGCTCCCCGAGAGTTCGGAGGCCCCCATGGCCGGCAACCTCAACACGCCACCGCCCGCAGCCGCCGAGCCGCCACCGCCCGCGGGCGTCGGCACGGGCTCGGGTTCCTCGGGGCACTTCCTGAGATCCGGCTGGATCGTGCTGGCGGGGGTTCTGATGGTCTTCGGCGGGACGATGGCGATCTTCGAGGGGATCGCGGCCATCGCCAAGGACGACATCTTCGTCAGGACCAACGACTACGTGTTCCGCTACAGCCTGACCGGCTGGGGCTGGATCCACCTGATCCTCGGCATCGTCATCGTGCTGGCCGGGGTCATGGTGTTCACCGGAGCGGTCTGGGCACGCGCGGTCGGCGTGGTCCTCGCGGGGCTGGCCCTGATCGCCAACTTCCTGTGGCTGCCGTACTACCCGTTCTGGGCCATCACCCTGATCGCCGTGAACATCTTCATCATCTGGGCCCTGTGCGCGGGCACGCTGCGCGGGCGCGACGTGGTCTGACCCGCGGCACGCCGTCGTGACCGGCGCGGGGGCGCCGGTCACGGGCCAACCGGCTGACTTCGCGGTGTGTCGGGTGGGCCCGCCCGCCGGCCGCGGGGACGATGCCCGCCATGGCACCCACAGCAGGCACGTCCGGCAGGTCCGCCGTCGCCGGGTTCGTCCTTCCGACCCTCGCGGCCGGACAGTTCCTGATGGCGCTCGACAGCTCCGTCATGAACGTCTCGATCGCGACGGTGGCCGAGGACGTGGGGACGACGGTCGCCGGGATCCAGGGCGCGATCACCGCGTACACCCTGGTGATGGCGATGTTCATGATCCCGGGCGGCAAGGTCGGCGTGCTCATCGGCCGTCGGCGGGCGTTCATGATCGGCTGCGTCATCTACGGCTGCGGATCGCTGACCACGGCGCTCGCACCCGATCTGACCGTGCTGCTGATCGGCTGGTCGTTCCTGGAGGGGGTCGGGGCGGCGCTCATCCTCCCGTCGATCGTGGCGTTGGTGGCCGGAAACTTCGCCGTCGAGCGCAGACCGGCCGCCTACGGGTTCGTCGCCGCGGCGGGAGCGGTGGCGATCGCGCTGGGCCCGCTCATCGGCGGCATCGCGACGACGTACTTCTCCTGGCGCTGGGTGTTCGCCGGCGAGGTCGTCATCGTGCTCGTCATCCTGCTGTTCGCCCGCCGGCTCGCCGACGCCCCGACCGGCGACCGGGCCCGGATCGACCTGGTCGGCGCGGTGCTCTCCGCCCTCGGGCTCGGGGCCTTCGTCTACGGGGTGCTGCGCTCCAGCGCCTGGGGGTGGTTCCTGCCCAAGCCCGGCGCGCCCGGCTGGCTCGGCATCTCACTCACGGTGTGGCTGCTGCTGGCCGGTCTGCTGCTGATCCTGCTCTTCCTCCGCTGGGAGGCCCGCGTGCTGGCGCGCGGCGGAGAGCCGCTGATCGACCCCGCGCTGCTCCGCAACCGCCGACTGACCGGCGGCCTGACGATGTTCTTCTTCCAGTACTTCGTCCAGATGGGCGTGTTCTTCGTCGTGCCGCTCTACCTGTCCGTCGCCCTGGGCCTGTCCGCCCTCCGGACCGGGGCCCGGCTGTTGCCGCTCTCGCTGGCCCTGCTGGCCGCCGCGATCCTGATCCCGCGCCTGTTCCCGGACGTCTCGCCGCGCCGGGTGGTGCGGCTCGGGACGCTCGGCCTGCTCGCGGGCGCCGTCGCTCTGCTGGCCGCGCTCGACGCGGACGCGGGGGCGGAGATCGTCACCCTGCCGCTGTTGTTGATCGGGCTCGGGATGGGCGCGCTGGCGTCGCAGCTCGGCGCGGTCACGGTGTCCGCCGTCCCGGACGAGCAGAGCGCGGAGGTCGGCGGCATCCAGAACGCCGTCACCAATCTCGGCTCCTCGATCGGCACCGCGCTCGCCGGCGCGATCATGATCGCCACGCTGACCAGCTCCTTCCTGAGCGCCGTCGAGCAGAGCCCGGTCGTTCCGGACGAACTCGCCGGCCAGGCCGTCGTCCAGTTGGAGAGCGGCGCGCCCTTCCTGTCGGACGTCCAGCTCCGGACGGCTCTGGAGGAGGCCGGCGCGAGCCCGGAGGTCACCCAGGCGGCCCTCGACGCTAACGCCGCCGCGCGGCTCGACGGGCTGCGGGCGGCCCTGGCGATCCTCGCGCTGACGGCCCTCGTGGCGCTGTTCTTCACCCAGCGGATTCCGGCCGCCCAGTCCGGTGCGGTCGAGACGGCGGGTGGGTAGGGGGGCGGGCTGTCCTGCTGCTGTCGAGCCGCGCTGTCCTGCGTCCGTCTGTGCCGGCGCCGCGCCCGACCCCGCGCCCGGCCCCTGCCTGGGCGATTGCCTCCCCGATCTGGATGTGTCACATGTGAAATGGTAGTTTCGCCGTGAATCGGACTGCGGCGATCGGAGACATGTGATGGAGCAGCAGGGCGGGGCGCGTGGAACCGGGAGCCACGATCGCGCCATGTCGGCCGCGTTGACGGAGCACCTCCAGCAGGGCTGGGCGGACACCGGGACGACGCTGCCGCTCCTTCCCGGCGCGGCCTTCGCCGCCAAGCGTCGCGCGGCGCTCTCCGCACGCTTCCCCGGTGAGCGGATCGTCGTCCCCTCGGGCGGGTTCAAGGTCCGCAGCAACGACTTCGACTACACCTTCCGACCGCACTCCGCGTTCGTCCACCTCACCGCGGAGCAGGGGACGCGGGCCGTCCCGGACAGCGTCCTCGTCTTCGAGCCCACCGGGAGCGGGCACGAGATCACCCTGTTCACCCGGCCGCGTTCGCCGCGCGACGGCGGGCCGAACAGCGCCGAGTTCTACAGCAGCCGCCAGCACGGCGAGTTCTGGGTCGGGCGGCGGCGGACGCTCTCGGAGACCTCCGACGCCCTCGGCGTCCAGGCGGCCGCCCGCGACGACCTGGAACGGGCACTGGCCGGACACCTCCCGACCCGGGTGGTACGCGGCGAGGACGCGCTGGTCGACGCGCTGGTCCGGCCGGCCCGCGAGGCCGAGGCCGAGCTGCTCACCTTCCTGGCGGAGTCGCGGCTGATCAAGGACGACTGGGAGGTCGAGCAGCTGCGGGCGGCCGTCGGGTCCACGGTGGCCGGGTTCCACGACGTGGTCGGCGAGCTGCGCCACGCCACGGGCCTCGCGCGGGGCGAGCGCTGGATCGAGGGCACCTTCAACCGGCGGGCCCGGCTCGACGGTTACGGCCTGGGCTTCGAGACCATCGCGGCGGCCGGCGCGCACGCCTGCGTCCTGCACTGGATGCACAACGACGGCCCGGTGCGCGACGGCGACCTCCTGCTGCTGGACGCCGGCGTCGAGGCCGACTCCTTCTACACCGGCGACGTCACCC
The DNA here is from genome assembly GCF_042752535.1 of Kitasatospora sp. NPDC059327. Lineage (NCBI taxonomy): Bacteria > Bacillati > Actinomycetota > Actinomycetes > Kitasatosporales > Streptomycetaceae > Kitasatospora > Kitasatospora sp. NPDC059327. Next base: position 16,390 of record NZ_JBHYYB010000059.1, read on the forward strand.
GGACGCTGCCGGTCGGCGGACGCTACACCGAGGTCCAGCGCCGGGTGTACGACCTGGTCTTCGCCGCCCAGTCGGCGGGGATCGCCGCGCTGCGGCCCGGTGCCCGCTACGGCGTCTTCCACGACGCGGCGATGAGCGTGATCGCCGAGGGCCTCGACGCCTGGGGGCTGGCGCCCGACGGCGGGCCGTCCCTGGCGGAGTCCGGCCTGTACCGCCGGTTCACGCTCTGCGGCTCCGGGCACATGCTGGGCCTGGACTGCCACGACTGCGCCGCCGCCCGCAGCCAGACGTACCTGGACGGCACCCTGGAGGTCGGCCACGTCCTGACCGTGGAGCCCGGCCTGTACTTCCAGCCCGACGATCTGACGATCCCCGAGGAGCTGCGCGGGATCGGCGTGCGGATCGAGGACGACTTCCTCATCACGGCCGACGGCGCGCAGTGGCTGTCGTCGGGCCTGCCGCGCGAGGCGGACGAGGTCGAGGCCTGGATGGCGTCGCTGCGGTGACCGCGCGGGGGCCGGCCGGGCCGGCCCCCGCGCCCGCGGCGGGCTGCGCTCAGGACCGCCCGAACTCGCCGCCGTGGGCGGCTGCGATCTCCTCCAGGACGTGCGCGGGCGTGGCGAAGGCCCCGGACTCGCGCGGGTAGTGGACCACCAGCTCGGTGAACCCCAGCTCCGCGCAGCGCCCCGCCACCTCCTCGAAGGCCGCAGCCGACCGCATCGTCGGCAGCGGCGAGAACCCGGTCAGCAGTGTGCGGCCCAGCGACTTCGGGTCGCGGCCCTCCGCCTCGCACGCCGCGTCCAGGCTCTCCAACCGGTGCGCGAGCAGGGCCCAGGTCGAGGCCTCCGTCAGTTCGGCGTCCCTCGGCGCGTCCGCGTCGTCGGTGACGGCCCAGGCCGCGCCGTACCGCGCCACGGTCCGCATGCCGAGCGGGCCGCTCGCCGCCAGCAGGAACGGCACCCGGGGCCGCTGGACGCAGCCGGGCTCCAGCCGGGCGTCGATCGCGTCGAAGTGCCGCCCGCGGAACGTGGTCCGGGGGCGGCCCTCGGGTGCCCCGGTCAGCAACTGGTCCAGCAGCTCCACCGACTCGCGGAACCGGCCGCCGCGCTCCTTCAGCGACCAGCCCCTGCCCGGCTCGCCCTGGCCGAGCACGATGCCGTCGGCGTCGGGCGCGCCGGCGCCGTAGCCGAGCACGAACCGGCCCCCGCTGATGGTGTCCAGCGTCATGACGTCCTGCGCGAGCGGCACCGGGTGGCGGAAGTTGGACGACGAGACCAGTGTGCCGAGCCTGATCCGTGCGGTGGTCGCGGCGACCGCCGCGAGGGTGGGGACGGCGCCGTACCAGGCGCCGTCCGGCAGCCCGCCCCAGCTGATGTGGTCGTAGGAGTAGGCGGTGTGGAAGCCCAGCTCCTCGGCGCGGCGCCACATCGGGGCCGCCTCGGGGAACGGCCGGTCGGGGAGGATGCAGACGCTGATGTGCACGGGGGACTCCAGACGGTGGGTGGGTTCGCCGGCCCCGCCGGCGTGGGGTGGCATCCTGTCAGAGCCCCGCACTCCGACGGCGGACCCGCTGATTTCGGCCTCGGCGGTATGACTGGAAGCGACGGGTGGCGGATGGCCCGAGTGTCCGTACAGGTGGCAGAGTGATGTGCCGACAGTAGATGGCGGACAGGCGAGCGTGGCCTGCTCGGGCCCCGACCCGCTGAGCCGCTACGCGGCTCAGCGCAAGCGCTTCCTCCATCATGGCGACCTGCTCCCAGAGAAGATCGACACTGAGCAGCTACTTGATCAAGTGGAAGTCGGGATGGTGCAGCCAGGCTTCCAGGAACTCCACGTCTCCCACGTGTCGAAACCACCGCCCCCCGCCCCAGGTGTCATGGGAAACCTCCGCGAGCCTTCCGGGGAGGGTTGACGCCAGTGCTTTCGCCCGTGTCAGGACTGCCTCGTTGCTCGTGTCGTCTCCTGCGGTGGGGTGGCCACTCAAGAGGCCGTCGAAATCGACAGGAAGAACACGCCGACGCCGGCCGGGTCGAAGGCCCCCAGGCCCAGGGCCGCACCGTCTCGCACCCAGAAATCCACGTCGCCGTCGGCCGTGCTCTCCACCGGCTCGCAGAATGTCCGCAACCACGGGACCACATCGGCCAGGATGTCGGCGAACCCGTGCGGTTCGAAGAGCCACAGTCCAACTGCCGGTCCCGCCATGCCGCCCCCAGAGCCTCGGGGCCCAGGTGCCACCAGGACCTGGTTGTACCAGGCTCTGGAGGCAGACGCCCGGTCGTTTCCAAGAATCGGCTCGCCCAAGACCGATTCCAGCGCCGGGGCGCTCCGGCTTCGAATGATCGTGACCGAGTGCCAATCAACTTGTCACGGATCGGACTTGTGGCAGGAAGTGGTAGCTGGAACCGCTGTGCGGTGGTGACCTGGCGATCCGGATCCCCGGGGGACGATGGCTGGAGCCAGGAGCGGTGCGGAACGTTGCCCCAAGCGCCGACTGCGTCGGCCGGGGCGGCCGGGGCGGCCGACGCAGTCGATCAACCTGTTCGAGACGCGCGGGCGAAGCGGCCTCGTCCTGGTGGCTGCGCGGGCGATGACCGCCGCGCACCTCACCAGGGCACGACGCCGGCGTCCTCGAAGAACTGGCCCGTCGGGCCGTCGTCCGGCAGGGTCGCGAGTGTGATGGCGATGGCCGCGCCCTGTTCGGGGGTGCGCACGCCCCGGAAGCCGTTGAGGTCGGTCGCGACGTAGCCGGGGCAGCCGGCGTTGATCAGGATGTTCGTGCCGCTCAGCTCCCGGGCGTACTGGACGGTGACGGCGTTCAGGAACGTCTTCGAGGGCGCGTACGCCACGGCCACCGGACCTGTGGTCGGCTCGCCGGCGGTCCCCGACTGGCGGGTGAGGGAGCCGACACTGCTGGACATGTTCACGATCCGCGGTGAGGCGGAGCGGCGCAGCAGCGGCAGCATGGTGTTGGTGACGCGGATGACGCCGAGCACGTTGGTCTCCACGACCGTCCGGACGGTGGCGAGGTCGACGCTGGTGGGTTCCTGGGGCATGCCGCCCGCGACGGCGGCGTTGTTGACGAGCACGTCGAGGCGCCCGGCCTGTTCCTCGATCACCTGAGCGGCGGTGGTGACGCTCGCGTCGTCGGTCACGTCCAGCGCCACGCCGAACGCGTCGACGCCGGTCGCGCGCAGCTTCTCCACCGCGGCCTCGCGGCGCCGGTCGTCGCGGGCGCCGACGCCGACGCTCCAGCCGAGGGCGCCCAGGCCTGCGGCGATCTCGTAGCCGATTCCCTTGTTCGCGCCGGTGACCAGCGCGATCGTTCGTACGTTCATGGGGACCATGCTGCTCTCGGACCCCGGTGGCGGTCCAAGACCGATCGGGTGGGAAACGATACCTTCCAGGTATTGATCCGGAGTACCGTGGCCGGATGGAGACCAGGGAACTGCGCTACTTCGTCGCTGTCGCGGAGGAGTTGCACTTCGGGCGCGCCGCGCAGCGGCTCGGGATCGCACAGCCGCCCCTGTCACGGGCGATCCGGCAGCTCGAACGCCGACTCGGGGCGACGCTGCTGGATCGGACCAGCCGCACCGTCACGCTGACCGAAGCCGGCTCGGTGCTGCTGGCCGAGGGCCGGGCGGCCCTCGGCGCGGTCGACGCCGCCGAGCGCCGGACCCGCCGCGCCGCCCTTCCCGCGACCGGCCGACCCGGCCTGGTGCTGGTCACGAAGGCCAGCGCGTCCAGAGAACTGCTGGCGAGACTGCTCGACGCGTACGCCGCCGAACCCGGCGCCGTCCCCGTCGACGTCATCCTGTGCGGCCCGGCCGAGCAGGAACGACTCCTGCGGGAGGGCCGGGCCGATGTGGCGCTGCTGCACCGGCCGTTCGACTCGACGGCCGGGTTCCACACCGAAGAACTCGGCGCGGAGGGCCAGGTGGTGGTCCTGCCGGCCGGGCATCCGCTCACCCTCCGGACCCACGTGCACATGGCCGACATCACCGGCCTGCCGGGCCTGCCCCTGCCACGCTGGCCCGATCGCGACGGCAGCTACCCGCCCGGCCTCGGCCCGCAGGTCCGTGACCACGCGCAGTTGTTGCAGCTCGTCGCGCTCGGCCGGGCGTGCGCGGTCTCGCCGGAGTCGTGCCGGGCCCACCTGCACGGCGACCTCGCCGCCGTGCCCGTGCTGGACGCGCCGACGGTCACCACCGTGATCGCCTGGCCGCCGCACAGCCGGTCCAGGGCCGTCGCCGACCTCGTCCGGACTGCCACCCGGCTCCAGTAGCCCCAGCGCGCCTGGCCGGGTGGGCGGGGCGGAATCTCAACTCTTGACGGCGTCCGCGATCCGCAGGGCGGCCTGGGCGGGCGTGAGGTGCGTGGTGTCGACGACCTCGGCCTCGGCGTGCAGCCACGTGCGGGCCGCCTCGGCGTAGGGTGCGAGGTATTTGAGACGGAACGGGGAGTCGGGACCGAGAACGGTGTCGCCCGCGATGCGCCCGCGGAGGGTCTCCTGGTCGGCGTGGAGGACGAAGTGCCGTACCGGAATGGCATGGTGGGCGAGGCCTGTGCTGATCTCGCGCCAGTACTGCTCGACCAGGACCGTCATGGGCATCACCAGGGTGCCGCCGGTGTAGTCGAGTACGCGGCGGGCGGTCTCGACCACGAGTGGCCGCCACGGCGGCCAGTGCTGGAAGTTGTCGGTCCCGGGCAGTCCCGGCGTGATGTCCATGAGTGTCTCGCCGACCTTCTCGGCGTCGAACACCCGTGAATCCGGGAGCAGCTGCTGCACGAGGGCGCCGGTCGTCGTCTTGCCCACACCGTGGGTGCCGTTGAGCCATACGATCATGGATCCCGATCCTAGGGCTGCGCGGGCCGCGAGAACGGGCACAGGGCAGATCTTCATGGATCGATACGGGGGCTGACACTGTCCCACCATGCGTGGCCGGGTTCCCAGGACCCCGGCCCGGTTCGGGTGACTCGCCGTGGTCGCCGAGCCGACCGGCCGGCTGTCGGTTCCAGTGGCCAACCGCGGCTTCCCGTCGCAGGCGGTCGGTCCTGGCCGGTGCCCCGCCGGGCGGCGCGGGGGAGGAAAACAAGCAGGCGTGATTGCTTTTTCCTGGGTCCGGTGCCACGCTGCTGCCCGACGGCAAGCGTGGCAGGCGTTGGGCCACCGGTAGGGGAGGCGCACCTGTGGGGTCGCGTTCGGTACTGCGGATCGGCAACGCGTCGGGCTTCTACGGGGACCGCTTCTCGGCGGTCCGCGAGATGCTCACGGGTGGGCCGCTGGACGTTCTGACCGGGGACTACCTGGCCGAGCTGACCATGCTCATCCTGGCCCGGGACCGGCTCAAGGATCCCTCGCTGGGCTACGCGAGGACCTTCCTGCGGCAGATGGAGGAGTGCCTCGGCCTGGCGTTGGAGCGCGGGGTGCGGATCGTGGTCAACGCGGGCGGGCTCAATCCGGCGCGACTCGCCGACGCCATCCGCGAGTTGGCGCGGCGGCAGGGGCTGGAGCCGGCCGTCGCCCACGTCGAGGGTGACGATCTGCTCGCCCGCCGGTCCGAACTCGGCCTCCCCGAGGGCCTGCTGGCCGCCCACGCCTATCTGGGCGCCTTCGGCATCGCCGAGTGCCTCGCCGCCGGGGCCGACCTGGTGGTCAGCGGCCGGGTCACCGACGCGGCGCTGGTCGTCGGCCCGGCGATCGCCCGATTCGGCTGGGGGCCGGGGGACTTGGACCCGCTCGCCGGTGCGGTGGTGGCCGGGCACGTCCTGGAGTGCGGTGCGCAGGCCACCGGCGGGAACTACGCGTTCTTCGGCGAGCACGACGTCACCCGGCCCGGCTTCCCGGTCGCGGAGCTCGCGGCGGACGGCTCCAGCGTCATCACCAAGCATCCGGGCACCGGCGGCGCCGTCACCATCGGCACGGTCACCGCCCAACTCCTCTACGAGACGGGCGACGCGCGCTACCTGGGCCCGGACGTCACGGCCCGGCTGGACACCGTGCGGCTCGCCGAGGAGGGCCCGGACCGGGTCCGGATCCACGGTGTGCGGGGCGAGGCGCCGCCGCCGACGCTCAAGGTCGGGCTGAACCGGCTCGGCGGTCACCGCAACGAGGTGGTCTTCGTGCTGACCGGGCTGGACATCGAGGCCAAGGCCGCGCTGGTGCGCCGGCAGCTGGCCGAGGCGCTGCCGCCCGAGGTCGCCCCCGCCGAGCTGCGGTGGACCCTCGCCCGCACCGACCACCCCGACGCCGCCACCGAGGAGAGTGCCTCCGCGCTGCTGCGGCTCACCGCCCGGGATCCCGACCCGGCCAAGGTCGGACGTGAACTCGGCAAGGCAGCCGTGGAGTTGGGCCTGGCCGGCTACCCCGGGTTCCATCTCACCGCGCCGCCCGGTCCGGGCGTGCCGTACGGGGTGTTCACCGCGGCCCACGTCGACGCCAAGGCGGTGGAGCACACCGCCGTACTGCCGGACGGACGGCGGGTCGTCGTGCCGCCCGCGCCGGTGACCGGTCCGGCCGGGCCGCTGTCCGACTCACCGTCCGACCGACCGCCGGACTCGCTGCCGGAGCCGCCCGCGCCCGGCCCGTGTGTCCGGGCGCCGCTGGGGCGGGTGGCGGGGGCCCGGAGCGGCGACAAGGGCGGCGACGCCAACCTCGGGGTCTGGGCCCGCAGCGCGGACGGCTGGCGCTGGCTCGCCCACACCCTCACCGTGCAGCGGCTGCGCGAACTTCTCCCGGAGACGGCCGAGTTGCCGATCACCCGGCAGGTGCTGCCGCATCTTCGCGCGGTCAACTTCACCATCACCGGCCTGCTCGGCGAGGGCGTCGCCGCCCAGCACCGTTTCGACCCGCAGGCCAAGGCGCTGGGGGAGTGGCTGCGCTCCCGCCATCTCGACATCCCGGAGGCGCTGCTGTGACCGTTCTGCCCACCCGCCTCGACCCGGCGGGCGCCGACTACGCCGAACACCGTGCCGCGATGCTGGCCAGGCTCACCGAACTGGACGCCGAACACGCGAAGGCGCTGGCCGGCGGTGGCCCCAAGTACGTCGAACGCCACCGGGACCGGGGGAAATTGCTGCCGCGCGAGCGGATCGAGCTGCTGGTCGACCAGGACTCGCCGTTCCTGGAGCTCTCCCCGCTCGCCGCCTGGGGCAGCGACTATCCGGTCGGCGCGGCGCTGGTCACCGGGATCGGGGTGATCGAGGGTGTCGAGTGCGTCATCACGGCCAACGACCCCACCGTGCGCGGTGGGGCCAGCAATCCCTGGACGCTGCGCAAGGCCCTGCGAGCCAACGAGGTCGCCCTGACCAACCGCCTCCCGCTGGTCAACCTGGTCGAGTCCGGCGGTGCCGACCTGCCCAGCCAGAAGGAGATCTTCATCCCCGGGGGCGCCCTCTTCCGTGACCTCACCCGACTCTCCGCGGCCGGGATCCCCACCGTGGCCGTCGTGTTCGGCAACTCCACGGCCGGTGGCGCGTACGTACCCGGCATGTCCGACCACACCGTGATGGTGAAGGAGCGGGCGAAGGTCTTCCTGGGCGGCCCGCCGCTGGTCCGGATGGCCACCGGGGAGGAGTCCGACGACGAGTCGCTCGGCGGCGCGGAGATGCACGCCCGCACCTCGGGCCTGGCCGACCACTTCGCGGTGGACGAGCCGGACGCGCTGCGGCTGGCCCGGCGGGTCGTCGCCCGGCTGAACCACCGCCGCGGGGGCCCCGGACCGGACCCGCTCGCCGAGCCGCCCCGGTACGCGGAGGAGGAGCTGCTCGGCATCGTCCCGGGCGATCTCAAGATCCCGTTCGACCCGCGCGAGGTGATCGCCCGGATCGTCGACGGCTCGGACTTCGACGAGTTCAAGCCGCTCTACGGCACCAGCCTGGCCACCGGCTGGGCCCGGTTGCACGGCTACCCGGTGGGCATCCTCGCCAACGCCCAGGGGGTGCTGTTCAGCCCGGAGTCGCAGAAGGCCGCGCAGTTCATCCAGCTGGCCAACCAGCGCGACATCCCGCTGCTCTTCCTGCACAACACGACCGGCTACATGGTCGGCAAGGACTACGAGCAGGGCGGCATCATCAAGCACGGCGCGATGATGATCAACGCCGTCGCCAACTCCACGGTGCCGCACCTGTCGGTGCTGATGGGCGCCTCCTACGGGGCCGGCCACTACGGGATGTGCGGGCGGGCGTACGAACCGCGCTTCCTGTTCGCCTGGCCGAGCGCCAAGTCGGCGGTGATGGGACCGCAGCAGCTCGCCGGGGTGCTGTCGATCGTGGCCCGGCAGTCCGCGGCGGCCAAGGGGCAGCCCTACGACGAGGACGCGGACGCCGCGATCCGGGCGATGGTCGAGCAGCAGATCGAGGCGGAGTCGCTGCCCGTCTTCCTCTCCGGCCGGCTCTACGACGACGGGGTGATCGATCCCCGCGACACCCGGACCGTGCTCGGCCTCTGCCTCTCCGCGATCCACAACGCGCCCGTCGAGGGCGCGCGCGGCTACGGCGTCTTCCGCATGTGAGCCGACTCTGAGAGGGACCGACATGATCACCAACCTGCTGGTCGCCAACCGGGGCGAGATCGCCCGCCGGGTCTTCCGCACCTGCCGGAGCCTCGGGATCGCCACCACCGCCGTGTACGCCGACCCGGACGCCGACGCCCCGCACACCGGGGAGGCCGATGCCGCCGTCCGCCTGCCCGGCGCGGCGCCCGCGGACACGTACCTGCGCGGCGACCTGATCGTCAAGGCCGCGCTGGCCGCCGGGGCCGACGCCGTCCACCCCGGTTACGGCTTCCTCTCCGAGAACGCGCAGTTCGCCCAGGAGGTGCTCGACGCCGGCCTCACCTGGATCGGCCCGCCGCCGGCGGCGATCGCCGCGATGGGCTCCAAGACCGCCGCGAAGCGCCTGATGGCCGCCGCCGGGGTGCCCGTGCTCGCCGCCGTCACCGACCCCGTCGAGGCCGACCTGCCCCTGCTGGTGAAGGCGGCTGCGGGTGGCGGCGGGCGCGGCATGCGGATCGTCCACCGGCTCGACGAGCTGGAGCCCCGGCTGGCCGAGGCCCGCGCCGAGGCGGCCAAGAGCTTCGGCTCGGACGAGGTGTTCTGCGAGCGCTACCTGCCCACCGGCCGGCACGTCGAGGTCCAACTGCTCGCGGACCTCCACGGCACGGTCTGGGCGGTCGGCGAGCGCGACTGCTCGCTGCAGCGCCGTCACCAGAAGGTGGTCGAGGAGGCCCCGGCCCCCGGCCTCGACGAGGCGGTGCGCACCGCCCTGCACGCGTCCGCCGTCGCCGCCGCCCGGGCGATCGGCTACACCGGCGCCGGTACCGCCGAGTTCCTCCTGGGCCCCGACGGCCGGTTCCACTTCCTGGAGATGAACACCCGCCTCCAGGTCGAGCACCCCGTCACCGAGTGCGTCACCGGGCTCGACCTGGTCGCCCTCCAACTGCGGGTCGCCGAGGGCGAGCCGCTGCCCGGACCGCACCCGCCCGCCCCGCGCGGTCACGCCATCGAGGCCCGCCTCTACGCCGAGGACCCGGGCCGCGACTGGCAGCCGCAGACCGGCCTCCTGCACCGTCTCGAACTCCCCGGTGTCACCGCCGAGTTCACCACGGCCGCCGGTGACACCGGGCTGCGCCTGGACTCCGGGGTGGCGGCCGGCAGCGTGATCGGCGTCCACTACGACCCGATGCTCGCCAAGGTCGTCGCCTGGGCGCCGACCCGGGCCGCCGCCGCCCGCCGGCTCGCCGACGCGCTCACCCGCGCCCGGATCCACGGGCCGCTCACCAATCGCGGCCTGCTCGTGGCGGCTTTGCGCCACCCCGCCTTCCTGGCCGGCCGGGTGCACACCGCCTTCCTGGCCGAGCACGCCGCCGACCTCACCGCCGCCCCCGGCGGGGACGCCCTGCCCGCGCTCGCCGCCGCGCTGGCCGACGCCGCGGCCCGCCGCCGCGGCGCGGCGCTGCCCTCCGGCTGGCGGAACCTGCCCTCGCAGCCGCAGAGCAAGCGGTACGCCGCCGCCGACGCCACCGAGTACGAGGTCCGCTACCGGTTCGGCCGCACCGGGCTCGTCGCCGAGGCGCACCCGGGCACCACGCTCGTCTCCGCGACGCCCACCAGGGTGGTCCTCGACACCGACGGTGTCCGGAGCGCCTTCGACATCGCGCGCCACGGCGACCGGGTCCACCTGGACACCCCGGCCGGCGCCACCGTGCTGACCGTCCTGGAGCGCTTCGCCGATCCGGCTTCCCAGACCGATCCGGGGGCGCTGCTCGCGCCGATGCCCGGCACCGTCGTCCGGACCGCCGCGGCCGTCGGCGACACCGTCACGGCCGGCCAATCGCTGCTCTGGCTGGAGGCGATGAAGATGGAGCACCGCGTCACCGCCCCCGCCGACGGCGTCCTCACCGAACTCCGCGCCGTCCCGGGCCAGCAGGTCGAACTCGGCACCCTGCTCGCCGTCGTCCAGCCCGCGCCCTGATCCCGCCCCGCAGCCGCGCCCGTTCCCGTTCCCGTTCCCGTTCCCGCCCGTTCCCCGTACCCGCCCGGAAGGACAAACCGCATGTCCGCACCGCGCACCACCACGCCCGGCAGCCCGCTGATCGAGACCCCCGAACGCCAGGCCCTGCGCCGCGCGGTGGCCGACCTCGGCCACCGCTACGGCTCCGCGTACTACCTGGGCAAGGCCCGCGAGGGCCGGCCCGCGGACGAGCTCTGGGCCGAGGCCGGCAAGGCCGGCTACCTCGGGGTCAACCTGCCCGCCGAGTACGGCGGCGGGGGTGGCGGCATCACCGACCTCGCCATCGTCCTGGAGGAACTCGGCACCGCTGGCTGCCCGTTGCTGCTGCTGATCGTCTCCCCGGCGATCTGCGGCACGGTGATCGCCCGGTTCGGGACCGAGCGGCAGAAGCGGCAGTGGCTGCCCGGACTCGCCGACGGCACCCGCAGGATGGCCTTCGGCATCACCGAGCCGGACGCCGGCTCCAACTCCCACCGGATCTCCACCACCGCCCGCCGCGACGGCGAGGACTGGCTGCTCACCGGCCGCAAGGTGTTCGTCTCCGGCATCGACCACAGTGACGCCGTGCTGTTCGTCGCCCGCGCCGAGAGCACGGACGCCGGAGGGGGCCGGACCGGCAAGCTCCGGCCCGCCCTCTTCATCGTCCCGCGCGACACCCCCGGGTTCGAGTACCACCCGATCCCGATGGAACTCGTCGCCCCCGAGAAGCAGTTCCAGGTCTTTCTGGACGACGTCCGACTGCCCGCCGAGGCCCTGGTCGGCGACGAGAACGCCGGACTGCTGCAGCTCTTCGCGGGCCTCAACCCCGAGCGGATCATGACCGCCGCGTTCTCGCTCGGCCTGGCCCGCCAGGCCCTCGGCAAGGCCGTGGAGTACGCCAGGACCAGGACGGTCTGGTCGACTCCGATCGGCGCCCACCAGGGTCTGGCCCACCCGCTCGCCCAGTGCGCGGTGGAGATCGAGCTCGCCCGGCTGATGACCCAGAAGGCCGGTCTGCTCTACGACGGCGGCGACGACCTCGCCGCGGGCGAGGCCGCCAACATGGCCAAGTACGCGGCCGGCGAGGCCGCCGCCCGCACCGTCGACCAGGCCGTCCAGACGCTGGGCGGCAACGGGCTCACCCAGGAGTACGGGCTGGGCGCCCTGCTCGCCGCCACCCGGGTCGGCCGGGTCGCCCCGGTCAGCCGGGAGATGGTGCTCAACTTCGTGGCCCAGCACACCCTGGGGCTGCCCAAGTCGTACTGACGGGGCGAACACGGACCCGGCGCTCCCGGGGCGAACACCCGCGCGACGCCGACGGCGCAAACCACCGTCTGTGCGAGGCGCCGACCGGTCCGGCGCGACGGGCCGACGGCCCTCCGGCGGACCGGCCAGCCGGGTGCGCCCTGGTCGCGGGCGGATGGCCGGGGCGGACCGCGGCCGCCCCGCGGACCGGGCCCTCCGGCGGGTCGTTCGGGATTGGACGATCCTTCGTCACAATGGAGCAACGTCTCGCCACTGTCCGTATGCTCCTGTCCGCGAGCTCGGCCGACCGGCGGGCCAGGACCACTCGCCGGCCACCCGACCGGGCGTCAACTACCCCTTTGGAGGCACGCCTTGGTGTTCCACAGCGAGTTCCCGGACGTCGGCACCGTCGATCTGCCGATCCATGAGGCGGTGCTCGGCGCCGCCGCCCGGTACGGCGACCGGCCGGCTCTGATCGACGGGGTCACGGGGGAGTCGGTCAGCTACGCGCGGCTCGCCACGGCCGTCCGCCGGGCAGCCGCCGGACTGGCCGAGGCAGGCGTGCGCCAAGGTGACGTGGTCGCGCTGTTCAGCCCCAATACGATCGCCTACCCGATGGCCTTCTACGGCGCGACCCGGGCCGGCGCCACGGTGACCACGGTCTCCTCCCTCGCCACCCCCGGCGAGCTGGCCGGCCAGCTCGCCGACAGCGGCGCCCGCTGGCTGATCACCGTCTCGCCGTTCCTGGCCACCGCCCGGCAGGCCGCCGGGAAGCTCGCCGCCGAGGGCCGGGCGCTCGCCGAGATCATCGTGCTGGACGGCGCCGAGGGTCACCGCTCCCTGGCGGACCTGCTCGCGTCCGCGGGCCCCGACCCCGAGCCGGTCATCGATCCCGGCACCGACATCGCCGTCCTGCCCTACTCCAGCGGGACCACCGGCCTGCCCAAGGGCGTGATGCTCACCCACCGCTCGATCGCCACCAACCTCGCCCAGACGGACGCCCTGTACCGGCCGGCGGAGGGCGAGCGGATCCTCGCCGTCCTCCCCTTCTTCCACATCTACGGCCTCGCCGCCCTGCTCAACCAGCCGCTGCGGTGCGGCGCCACCGTCGTCGTGCTGCCGCGCTTCGACCTGGAGCAGTTCTGCCGCACCGTGCAGGAGCAGCGCGTCCAGGCGCTGATCGTGGCCCCGCCGATCGCCCTCGCCCTGGCCAAGCTCCCGGTGGTCGACCGCTTCGACCTCTCCTCCGTGGAGTACCTGCTCTGCGCGGCCGCCCCGCTGGACACCGAGCTGGCCGACACCTGCGCCCGGCGGCTCGGCCTGCCGCACATCCTCCAGGGGTACGGCATGACCGAGCTGTCACCGGTCTCGCACGTCGTCTCCCCGACCGAGACCGACCCCTCGCCGGGCTCGGTCGGCCGGATGGTGCCCTCCACCGAGCTGCGGGTCGCCGCCCTGGACGGCAGCGGCGCCGATCTCGGCCCGGGCGAGCCGGGCGAGCTGCTGATCCGCGGCCCGCAGGTGATGAAGGGCTACTTCGGCCGCCCCTCCGACACCGCCGCCACCGTCGACGCCGAGGGCTGGCTGCACACCGGCGACGTCGGCTACGTCGACGAGCGCGGGTACCTCTACGTCGTCGACCGGGTCAAGGAGCTGATCAAGTACAAGGGCTACCAGGTCGCCCCCGCCGAACTGGAGGCCCTGCTGCTCACCCACCCGCAGATCGCCGACGCCGCGGTGATCGGCGTCCTGGACGCGCAGGGCACCGAGTACCCCAAGGCCTTCGTGGTCCGCGCCCCCGACAGCGCGCTCACCGAGCAGGACGTCACCTCCTTCGTTGCGGGCGAGGTCGCCCCGTACAAGAAGGTCCGCGCGGTGGAGTTCCTGGACGCCGTCCCCAAGTCGGCCGCCGGCAAGATCCTGCGCCGGGAGCTGCGCGCCCGTGAGGCCGCCCGCTGAGGCCGGCCGCCGATCTGCGAGGATCGACCCCGCCCGGACACCGCACGGACAGGACCAGTCGCCGCCGATGACCGCCCACCCCGCCGCCCGCACCCCCCAGCAGGACCGCAGCCGCGCCACCCGGCAACGGCTGCTGGCGGCGGCCGTCGAGTGCCTGGCCGAGGTCGGCTGGAACGGCGCCACCGTCACCGTGGTCGCCGAACGCGCCGGGGTCTCCCGGGGCGCCGCCCAGCACCACTTCCCGACCCGCGAGGACCTGTTCACCGCGGCCGTGGAGCACGTCACCGCCGAGCGGCTGGCAGCCGTCCGCGCCCACGCGGACGAGTTGCCGGCCGCTGGCCCCGACCGCACGGTGGCCGTCGTCGACATGATCGTGCGCCTCTACACCGGGCCGCTGTTCCGCGCCGCCCTCCAGCTGTGGGTCGCCGCCGCCACCGAGGAACCGCTGCGTGCGCGGATCGTCGCACTTGAGGGCCGGGTCGGCCGCGAGGCCCACCGGGCGGCCGTCGAGTTCCTGGACGCCGACGAGAGCTGCCCCGGGGTCCGGGAGACGGTGCAGGCGACCCTGGACCTGGCGCGCGGTCTCGGACTGGCCAATCTGCTCTCCGACGACAGTGCCAGACGATCCGGAGTGATCCGGCAGTGGGCGGGCCTTCTGGAGGGTACGCTGCGGCCGGTACGCCCATGACGCCCGTACTGCAGGCCCGTCCGAGGAACCTCTGACCAAGGGGTCGCCGGGCGGCCGATGTCCGTGCAGTCTGGAGAAGAACCCCGGCCGGCACGGACCACGAGGCCCCGCCCGGCCGGACACGAGCCGAACGCGGGGTGCTGGCTGATCATGCACGGACACGAGTGGGACGCGACCGACGCCGCCGGCCCCGCACCGGGCGGAGCCTCCGTACGCCTGGACGGCCATCGCCTCGTCCCGCTCGCCACCGCGCTGCTCCAGGAGGACGGCCTCATCCTGCACTGGAGCGAGGACGCCGAGGCGCTGCTCGGCTTCTCGGCCGAGGAGGCCGTCGGCAGCTACGCCGCCCAGCTGCTCACCGAGCGGACCGACCGCCCCGAGGTGCTCTCCCTGTTCGAGCGCATCATGAGCGGCAAGGGCTGGTCCGGCGTCTTCGCGGTCCGCCACCGCGACGGCCACGTCGTCGAGCTTGAGTTCCGCACGTACCCGATCGCCGGTCCCGGCGGCACCCTGCTGCTGCTCGCCACCGCCTCCGACACCGAGACCCTGCACCGGGTCGAGGCGGACCTCGCCGTCCTCGACGGCATCTTCGGACAGTCCCCGATCGGCATGGCCGTCTACGACACCGACCTGCGCTACGTCAGGCTCAACGGGGCGCTGGCCCGGATGAACGGCGTCCCGGTCGAGGAACACCTGGGGCGCCGGATCAGCGCCGTCCTGCCCGCCATCAACAGCGCCGAGATAGAACAGACCATGAGACAGGTGCTCACCACCGGCAGGCCCGTGGTCGACGCCCGCTCGCACGGACGCGTCCCCGGCGACCCGCGCCGCGACCGTGCCTGGTCCGCCTCGTACTTCCGGTTGGAGGACTCCACCGGCCGGGTCTTCGGCGTCTGTTCCTCCATCATCGACGTCACCGAGCGCTTCCAGGCCGAGGCCCGCGCCGCCCGCGCGCAGGAACGTCTCACCACCATCGCCGAGGCCACCGCCCGGATCGGCACCACCCTCGACCTCCAACGCACCGCCGAGGAGCTGATCGAGGCGGTCGTCCCCCGGTTCGCCGACTTCGCGACGGTCGACCTGCTGGAGCCGGTGCTGCGCGGCTCCGAGCCCGCCGCGATCCCGGAGGACCGTGCCGTCCAGCTGCGCGCCGTCGCCGTCGGCGAGTCCTACGAGTCCGGACTGACCCACGCCGTCGACACCGTCGGGGACGTCTCCGAGTACGCCCCCGACCGCAGCTACACCCAGTGTCTGCGCAGCGGCCGCCCGCTGCTGCGGGCCAGCGTCGACGAGGAGGTGCTGCGCGGGCTGGTCGCCACCGAGGAGCGGGTCGCGCCGGGCATCGAGGCCGGCATCCACTCGTACCTGATGGTGCCGCTGACCGCCCGGGGCATGGTGCTCGGCGGATCCGAGTTCATCCGGATGCGCAACCCCGAGCCGTTCACCGCCGCCGATGTCGCGCTCGCCGAGGAACTGGTCGCCCGCACCGCCATCGCGATCGACAACGCCCGGCTCTACCGCCGCGAACGCGAGACCGCGCTCACCCTGCAGCGCAGCCTGCTGCCGCAGGAGATCCACCGCACGCTCGGCCTGGAGATCGCCTACCGCTACCTGCCCAGCAGCATGACCAGCGAAGTCGGCGGCGACTGGTTCGACGTCGTCCCGCTGTCCTGCGGGCGGGTCGCGCTGGTGGTCGGCGACGTGATGGGCCACGGCATCCGCGCCGCCGCCACGATGGGCCAGCTGCGGACCGTCGCCCGGACGCTGGCCACCCTGGACATGCCGCCCGAACAGGTGCTCACCCGGTTGGACGAGACCGCCTCGGGGATCGGCGAGGGCCAGTTCGCCACCTGTATCTGCGTCGTCTACGACCCGCTGGAGCGCACCGTGCAGGTCGCGTCGGCGGGCCATCTGCCACCGGTCTGGGTCGCCCCCGACGGCACCGCCCGCAGGATCGACGTCCCGCCCGGCGTCCCGCTCGGGGTGGGCGGGGTGGCCTTCGAGTCGATCGGGTTCACCCTCCCCGAGGGCGGCATGCTCACCCTCTACACCGACGGCCTGGTGGAGCGGCGCGGGCAGGACCTCGACGACGGCATCGACCTGCTCGCCCGCACGCTCTCCGGTCCCGGTCGCACCCTGGAGGAGAACTGCGACGCCGTGCTCGGCGCCCTGGTCACCGACGGCACCGACGACGACATCGCGATGATCATGGCCCGGGTGCTGCCGCTGCCCGCCGACCGGATCGCCACCCTCCCGCTCACCGGCGGCGGCCGGCTGCCCGGCCAGGCCCGGCGCTTCACCCGGGCCACCCTGGAGGGCTGGGGCCTGTCCGCGCTCGCCGACTACGCCGAGCTGCTGGTCAGCGAGCTGGTCACGAACGCCCTGCTGCACGCCGACGCCCCGCGCCGGCTCCGGTTGTTCCGCGACCGGGTGCTCACCCTGGAGGTCGCCGACTCCGGCGGCCAGACGCCGCAGCTGCGCCCGTTCGCCGAGCAGGACGAGGGCGGGCGCGGGATGTTCCTGGTCAACGAGCTGGCCCAGCGCTGGGGCAGCCGGCTCACCCGGGACGGCAAGGTGGTCTGGGCCGAGCTGGAGCTGCCGTTCGGGGTCGTCTGACCGCACCAGGACGCGCGGGACCTCGCCCCCGGGGAGGGGCGAGGTCCCGCGCGTGAGGTGGGCCCGGTCCGGGCTAGACGGCCGTCTTCGCGGGCTCCGGCCGCTCCGCCGGCTCCACCTGGTCCCGAGGAGCCTTCGGCAGGCCGCGCAGCAGGCGCCAGGCGAGCGCGGACGCGGCCAGCAGCAGCGCGCCGGCCAGGATCGCGGCGACGTTCATGCCGTGCACGAAGGCGTCGCGGGCGCTCTCCAGCAGCGGACCGGCCAGCGGTTGCGGCAGGCCGTGCGCGGCCTCGACCGCGCCGCCCAGCGACTCGCCCGCCCGGGCGGCCGCGGCCTGGTCCGCCCCGGCCGGCACGGTCAGCCCACTGGCGTAGAGCGAGCCGACCACCGAGCCGACCAGGGCGATGCCCAGGGCCGTGCCCAGCTCGTACGCGGTCTCGGAGACCGCCGAGGCGGCGCCGGCCTTGTCGGCGGGAGCGGCGCTCAGCACCAGGTCGGCGCCGAGCGTGTAGACCACGCCCTCGGCCGTACCGACGATCAGGAAGGCGGCGGCGAGCACCAGGTAGGTCGAGTCCTGCTGGACCCAGCCGAGCAGGCCGATGCCGGTGCCCATCGCCAGCAGGCCCAGCGTCAGGGCGGCCCGGGCGCCCGCCCGGCGGGCCAGCCGGGCGGTCAGCAGACCGCCGACCACGGCTCCGGCGAAGGCCGGCAGCTCGGCCAGGCCGGCCTTCAGCGGCTCGTAGCCGCGGACCAGCTGCAGGTACTGGGAGGTCACGAAGACCACGCCGGAGAGCCCGACCAGCGCGGTGAGCGAGGCCAGCACCGCCGCGGTGAAGCGCCGGTCGGAGAAGAGCCGTACGTCCAGCAGCGGAGTGGCCAGCCGCAGCTGGCGCCGGACGAAGACGGTCAGGGCGGCGGCGCCCAGCACGGCCGCGACGGGGACGTCCCAGCGCGCCACGCCGTGGGCGGCGGCCTCCTTGATCGCGTAGACCACACCGATCACACCGACCAGCGAGAGCGCCACGCTGAGCACGTCCCAGCGGCCCGGCTTCGGGTCCTTGGACTCGGGCAGCAGCCAGGCGCCGAAGACCAGCAGCAGGACCAGCACCGGGATGTTCAGCAGGAACACCGAGCCCCACCAGAAGTGCTCCAGCAGCACCCCGCCGACCACCGGGCCGAGCGCGGCGCCGGCGGTGGCGGCCGCACCCCAGATGCCGATCGCGGTGGCCCGCTCGCGGTCGTCCGGGAAGAGGCTGCGGATCAGCGACAGGGTGGACGGCATGATGGTCGCCCCGGCCACGCCGAGCAGCGCGCGGGCCAGGATCAGCCAGCCGGGGCCGGGCGCGTAGGCGGCCAGCAGCGAGGCGGCGCCGAACGCGGTGGCACCGGCCAGCAGCAGCTTCTTGCGGCCGATCCGGTCGCTCAGCGAGCCCATGCTGACCAGCAGGCCGGCCAGCACGAAGGAGTAGATGTCGCCGATCCAGAGCAGCTGGGTGCCGCTGGGGCGCAGCGTCTCGCTGATCGAGGGGATGGCGAGGGAGAGGACGGTCGCGTCGACGGCGACCAGGGTGACGGCCAGGACGAGGACGGCGAGGCCGGTCCAGCGCTGGCGGGGGCGGGCAAGGACGGTGCTGCTCATGGGTATCGGTTTCCGGCCGCTGTTCCGAGGGCCTGTGGTCCGAGGTGCTGTGGGTGAGGGCTCAGTGCGGCTGCGACGGTCGCAGCGCGCCGCCGAGGAAGAGCTCGGCGAGGGAGAAGGCGGCGTCGCGGGGAGCGAGCTTGCCGTCCTGGAGGGCCCAGCCGACGCCGGCCACCAGATCGAAGAAGGCTTCGCTGAGCCAGCCGGCGGAGAGTTCGACGCGGAACACGCCCTGTTGCTGGCCGCGCAGGAAGAGCGCCTGCAGCCGGGCGATCTGCGACTCCCAGAGCTCGTTGATGTCCTCGTCGTCGTAGAGCTGGTTCTCGCCGGCCAGGAAGGCGCAGAGCGCGGCGTCCGGGACGACCAGGTCGACCAGACGGCGCAGCGCGGCGTGCGCGTCGCCGTCCTCGATGGCGGCCGCGTCCAGGGCGGTGCCGAACGTGCGCAGCCCGAGCATCCCGACCTCGCGGATCAGCGCCTCGCGGCCCGGGAAGAGCCGGTGCAGGGTGGCGCGGCTGATGCCCGCGGCGCGGGCGATCTCGTCCAGGTGGGCGGTCGGGCGGCGGGAGAGCACGCCCACGGCGGCTTCGAGGACGGAGTCGCGGTCGGTGGCCATGGGACGAGTGTACATTGAATGAGACATGGATGTCTCAATATTGATTCGGATGACGCAGTTGAGGCTCTGGTGTCCTCGGCGGGCCGGGATGGGCCGGGGTGCGGGTACGCAAAGACCGGGGACGGCGCTTGCCGTCCCCGGTCGCGGGTCGTGTGCTGCCGGGCGGTGGCCGGTCAGCTCTGGTTGTAGAAGCCGGTCTCGTCCAGCGGTCGGTCGATCACCATCACCTCGACGTCCGCCGGCGTGAGCAGGAACACCCGGCGGGCGATCCGCTCGATCCCGCCGCAGGTGCCGAAGATCAGCCCGGAGGCGAAGTCGACCATGCGCTTGGCCTCGGCCTCGTCCATCTCGGTGAGGTCCATGACGACCGGGATGCTCGCCCGGATGTGCTCGCCGACCGTTCGCGCGGCCTCGAAGCCCGTCGGCCGCAGGGAGACGATCTTCGTGGGAGCGGGGGAGGACGGTACCGTCTCCTGCTCGATCCACTCGTCGTCGTACACCGCGGCCGGGTAGTTCCCGGAGGGCATCAGCCACCCGTTGTGGTGCTCGTCGCGAAGTGCTCCCATGCCGCGCCTCCCTGCCTCGTTCCGTACAGGTCCCCCGGTGCGCGTGTCCTTTTGACACGTCATCCACTCGTCGGAACTGTCCGAGTATCGCACTGATCACCGGTCCCGTGCCGCTCGCGACCCCCGTCCGGGTCGTGCCGCGCCGGAAACCCGGGCGAACCCGGGCAACAGTTGCGACGCAGTGCGGCGGCGGACGGTTGCGCGCGTAGACCATATCGGTCGTGGTCACCGCCCAATTGACCTTCTGTCAACGATGAGGGAACGATTTCACTCGCCGGTGGCGCCGTCGACCCGTTCCCGCAGCAGATCGGCGTGGCCGTTGTGCCGGGCGTACTCCTCGATCAGGTGGACCAGGATCCAGCGGAGCGTCACCTCCCGGCCCTCGCGCGGGCGCTTGCCGACCGTGTCGAGCGGCAGGCCCTCGCAGGCGGCCCGGGCGGCGGTGATCTGTGCCTGCCAGGTGGCGAAGTCCGCCTCGGCGTCGGCGGTGTCCAGGAGGTCGAAGTCGCCGTCCGGGTGCCGCGCCGTCCAGTAGAGGCCCTCGGGCCCGGTGTCCTCGCCGAGCAGGACGGTCCGGAACCAGTAGCGCTCGACCTCCGCCAGGTGCCGGACCAGACCGAGCAGCGAGAGCGAGGACGGCGGGACGGAACGCAGCCGCAGCTGGTCGGCGGTCAGCCCCTCGCACTTGCGGGCGAGGGTGGCGCGGTGGAACTCCAGCCAGGCGGTGAGCATCACCGCCTCGTCCGCGGCCAACGGGGGCTCGGGCCGGTCCACGGCAGGCGTCAGGTCGTTCGTCATGGCGGCCATCCTGGCGCAGCCGGTGGGCCGGAGGCGACCGAATAGTCGGTGGGCGGGCCGGCGTGGTTCCCGCCGGCGCGCCGGGCCCGGGCCCGCGGCAGCCGGGGGCGGCGCTCAGGCCCGCCGGGCGCGGCGGCGCGCGGCGGCCTGCCAGAGCGGGACCAGACTGGCGACGACCAGCGCGACGATCGCGCCGGCCGACAGCAGGAACGCCGCGGAGCCCGGCTCCCCGGCGCTGGCCGCCGCCGTGACGTAGATCGCCGTGGTCGGCACCACCCCGATCGCGGTGGCGGTCAGGAACGGCAGGAACCGCACGCCGGAGAAGGCGGCGCCGTAGTTGCCGGCCTGGAACGGCAGCCCGGGCAGCAGGCGCAGCAGCAGCACGCTGCGGAAGCCCTGCTCGGTGAAGCGCCGGTCCAGCGCGGTCAGCAGGCGCCCGCGCAGATAGGGGCGCAGCGCCTCGCGGCCGAGCGCCCGGCCGAGGACGAAGGCCGCCGCCGCGCCCAGGGTGGTGCCGAGCACGGCCAGCAGGATGCCCTGCTGGATGCCGAGCAGCAGCCCCGCCGCCGCGTTGAGCGCCGGGCGGGGCACGAAGGCGAGCGTGCCCACCGCGTAGACCGCGGTGAACGCGGGGGCCAGCCAGTACCCGGGCACCCCGGCCGGGAGGCCGTGGGAGAGCAGGTCCGACGGGCTCCACAGCAGCAGTGAGCCGGCCGCCGCGGCGAGGATCAGCACCAGCAGGGCGAACCGCGGCCACGGCGAGCGGGGCAGCGGTGCCTGCGGCGCGCCGACGGCGGGTTCGGTCGGCGCGGCCGGTGCGGGTTCGGTCGGTGCGGGTTCGCTCGGCGCGGGCCCGACCGGCGGGGGCGCGGTCGGGGAGAGGGCGGGCGAGGCGGGTTCGGGCACGGCCCGAGCCTAACCGGGTGGCTCGCCGGCCGGGGCGGCGGGTTCACCCCGGGGTTCCGGGGCCACGACCGGCGCCGACCGGTCCGGGCGTCCGCCGCACCACCCGGTCGGCGCCGGTCACCAGCCGGGTGGTGCGGCGGACAGTGGTCAGCTGTGCGAGCCGGGCGGCCAGGGGGAGTAGAGCCAGGCCTGGTTCAGGCCGCTGTTGCGCCCCCACTGGATGACCGGGGTGCCGTCGGCGTCGCTGGAGCCGGCGAGGTCCAGGACCAGCCCGCTGGAGCGGTTGTCCACGGTACGGATCCCGCTGTGGTGGACGATGGTCTCCGACCAGGCCTGGTTGAGTCCGCCGTTGCAGTCCCACTGGCCCGCCCGGGTGCCCCAGGTGGTGCTGTAGGCGGGGATCTCCAGGCACTTGCCGCTGTGCACGTTGACGAGTCGGTCGGTGTCGGTCCAGACCCATTGCTGGTTGTCGCCGCCGGTGCAGCTCCACTGGCGGACGGGGGCGCCGTCGTCGGTGCGCCAGTCGGCGACCTCCAGGCACTTGTTGGTGAGGGCGTTGCGGATCTCGAACGGGACGGTGGTCGCGGCCTGCGCCGAGGCCGGCGCCGCCACGGCGAGCACGCCGGTGACGGCGAGCGCGGCGGCGGAGCCCAGGCGTCCGAGCGCGGAGCTGCGGTGCGTGGTCATGGAGGTCCCCTCGGTGTCGGTGGTCGCGCGGGGGTGGACGAGCGGGGTGGACGGCAGGTCAGTGGTGCGGTCCGGGCGGGAACGGCGAGTAGTACCAGACCTGGTTGTACCCCCCGTTGAGGTCCCACTGGATCACCGGCGCGCCGTCGGCGGTGCTGGCGCCGGCCACGTCGAGGTAGCGGCCGCTGTGGCGGTTGACGAGGTGGCGCAGTCCGCTGTGCAGGCGGTCCGCGTCGCTCCAGGCCTGGTTGAGTCCGCCGTTGCAGTCCCACTGGCCGGCCGGGGCGCCCGGATCGGTGCGGTAGGCGGGGATCTCCAGGCACTTGCCGCTGTGCACGTTGACGAGTTCGTCGGCGTCGGTCCAGACCCACTGCTGGTTGTCCCCGCCGGTGCAGGTCCACTCGCGCACCGGGGCGCCGTTGTCGGTGCGCCAGTCGGCGACCTCCAGGCACTTGTAGGTGGCGAGGTTCCCGATCGCGAACGGGGCGGAGGTCGCGGCCCGGGCCTCGCCCGCCGGGGTGGCGAGTGCCAGCCCGGCGGCGAGTGCGAGGACGGCGGCGGTCGGCCCGAAGCGGTGCCGGACGGATGTGCGGTCGTTCACGAGATCCCCCTGGAGCCGGTCGGTGGTCCCCGCCCCGGGGTCAGGCCGGCCTGAGCCGGTCCGGGGCGGCGAGGAAGGCGAGCAGGCGCTGCCAGGAGGTCCTGGCGGCGTCGGAGTGTTCGACAGCGCTCAGTTCGAAAAAGTTGTGCGGGGCTCCGGAGAACGTCAGGAACTCGTGCGGACAGCCGGCCGCGGTCAGCGCCGCGTCGAAGGCGGTCACCGCGGCGGCCGGGATGTGTTCGTCGGCGCCGCCCCAGAAGGCGAGCACGGGGGCGGTCAGGCCGGGGGCGAGCTGAGTGGGGCCGGGGGCGCCGTTCAGGGCGTCCGGGTAGCCGTAGTACCCGGCCACGCCGGACAGGCCGAACCGGGGCGCGGCGGCGCGGAACGCCTGACGGCCGCCGAAGCAGAACCCGAGGGCGGTCACCTCGGTGACCCCGGTCGCGCGCAGCCGGGAGATGGCGGCGGTGAGGTCGGCGTCGAGGCCGGCCGGCGTGAGGGCGAGCAGGTGCGGCAGCAGGTTCGGGAGTTCGCCGAATTCCGGTCCGCGCTCCCGCGGCGCGGCGCCGGCGGTCCGGCCGTAATAGTCGACGGCGAGCGCGGGGTGCCCCTGCTCGGCGAGCCGGACGGCGGTCGCGCGGTAGAAATCGGAAAGGCCCCGGTTGTCCGGCAGGACGAGTACGCCCGGACCGGTCGGCCGCGCGGGCCGGGCCAGGAAGGCGGCGAACTCCGTACCGTCGCCCGAGGTGAGGGTGAGGGCGGCGGACTCGGCCACGGCGCTGGTGGCGGGAGTGAAGGACGGTGGCGCGGAGTCGGCGTCGTAGCACACGGGGAATTCCTCCACTGGTCGCGGAACTGCCGGGCGCTCGGTGCACCCGGCAGTCGGCGATATTAGCGGGGAATTCCATTCCAGGAGGGGATCATATCGCCGGGGAATTTCTTTGGTAAGGCTATTTCGATGACGGTGTGATCACCTTTTCGGTGGGCCGCCCGGTGGTGGGCGTGGGGTGGTCGCCGCCGGGCGGGTGGGCGGCGTCCGGCTCGGCCCGGCGCAGGGCGCCCGCGCTCAGCAGCAGGGCGAAGGTGAGCGCGGCGACCACCCCGAAGGAGACGGTCAGCGAGGTGGCCTGGGCGAGGGCCCCGATGATGGCCGGTGCCACCAGGCCCGAGGTGTAGGTGACGGTCGCGACGCCTGCGATGGCCTGGCTCGGGTTGGTGCCGATCCGGCCGGCGGCCGCGAAGGCGAGCGGGACGACGACGGCGATGCCGATGCCGATCAGCGCGAACCCCGGAATGGCCAGGGCCGGGCTGTCGGCGAGGACTACCAGCACACCGCCCGTGGTGGCGATCGCGCCGCTGATCCTGGTCGCCCGGACGGCGCCGAGCCGGCGGATCACCGCGTCGCCCGCCAGCCGGCTGACCGCCATGGTGAGCGCGAACGCGGTGTACGAGGCGGCCGCCATCGTGGCCGAGGCGCCGGTGACGTCCTTGAGGTAGACGCCGCTCCAGTCCATCGACGCGCCCTCGGCGAACACCGCGCAGAAGCCGACCAGTCCGATCACGAGCGAGCTGCGCGGCGGCAGGGCGAACCGCGGCGGCTCCTCCTCGCCCTCGGCCGCCCGCAGGTCGGGCAGGCCGCGGCTGACCAGCTGCGCCAGGCCCAGCAGGACCACGGCGGTGACGGCGAGCTGGAGCCGGGCGTCCAGGTCCTGGTGGGCGGCGAGGATGCCGAAGGCGGAGGCCAGCAGCCCGCCCACGCTCCACATCCCGTGCAGTCCGGACATGATCGAGCGGCCCAGGCGCTGCTCGATCTCCACGCCCTGGGCGTTCATCGCCACGTCCGCCATGCCCGCCGTCGCGCCGAAGGCGAGCAGCGCCAGGCAGAGGAACGGCAGCGACGGGGCGAGGGCGGGCAGGGTCAGCGCCAGGCACCAGAGCGAGAGCAGTCCGCGTACGGCGGCCCGCCCGCCGTAGCGGTGGACGAACCGGCCGGCGAGCGGCATCGCGAGCGAGGAGCCGATCGCGGGCATCACCAGGGCCAGGCCGAGCTGGCCGGGGGAGAGGTCCAGTCGGTCCTGGATCCAGGGGATGCGGGTGACGAAGCTGCCGCTGACGGCGCCGTGCACGGCGAACACCAGGCCGATGCTCGCCCTGGCCCGGCGCGGCCGCTCCAGGGCGGCGTCGGGCGGCGGGTCGTGGGGTGGTCCTGCGGTCAGGTGGTCGGTCATCCGGTGTTCCCTCCCGGTCGCGCCGCGGCGCGACGGTGCCCTGTGGGTGCTTCCTGTCGATGGATGCCCGTTCGCCGGGGTTCGTGCCCGCGTGGCGTCCTCCGATAAATTATCAGGAAGGGACCCTGATAGAAACATTCTGGAAGGATGCAGCCCATGACCACCGTGCGTACGGCCACGCCGAGCACCGCCCGGGCGATCAACGACCGGCTGGCGCTCAACCTGTTGCTCGACCAGGGGCCACTGACCGCGACCGAGCTCCGCGATCTCACCGGACTCTCCCGACCCACCGTCGCCGACCTGCTGGAACGGCTGCAGCGGAGCGGCCTGGTCGCGATGGTCGGCGAACGCGGCGAACAGCGGCGCGGTCCCAACGCCCGGCTGTACGCCCTGGTCGCCTCGCGCGCCCACCTCGCCGCGATCGACGTCCGCTCGGGCGGGGTCAACCTGGTCGTCGCCGACCTCGCCGGACACACCCTGGCCACCGCCGAGCTGGCCGTCGAGGGCCGGGGCGACGCCGGCACGGCGGAACGGATCGTCCGCACCCTGCGCGAGACCGCGGCCCGGGCCGGGGTGGAGCGGCTGCACACCGTCGCCGTCGGCGCCCCCGGGCTGGTCGCCCCCGCCACCGGCCGGCTCTACAGCACCGGCGCACTGCCCGGCTGGCACGCCGAACTGCTCACCGCCCTGGAGGCGCTGCCCGGCACCGACGTGATCCTGGAGAACGAGGTCAACCTGGCCGGCCGGGCCGAGTACCGGATCGGCGCGGCCCAGGGCCAGCACACCTTCGTCCTGATCTGGCTCGGCCACAGTGTCGGCGCCGCCGTGATCCTCGACGGGCAGCTGCGCCGCGGCGCGTCCGGCGGCACCGGTGAGATCTGCTTCCTGCCCGTCCCCGGCACCACCGGCCTGCCCGACGCCACCGGCTGCGAGGGCGGTTTCCACGGGCTGGTCGGCAGCGCCGCCGTCTGCGACCTCGCCCGCGCCCACGGGCTGCCCGCCGACCCGGCCGACGACGCCGCGGCCGCCGAGGCCGTCGTCCGGGCCGCGCTCGGCGCGTGCGGCGACGGGGAACCGGGCGGACCGTTCCTGGACGAGCTGGCCGCGCGGATCGCGGTC
Source organism: Kitasatospora sp. NPDC059327 (assembly GCF_042752535.1). Taxonomy (NCBI): domain Bacteria; kingdom Bacillati; phylum Actinomycetota; class Actinomycetes; order Kitasatosporales; family Streptomycetaceae; genus Kitasatospora; species Kitasatospora sp. NPDC059327. The sequence continues at coordinate 42,543 of NZ_JBHYYB010000059.1, forward strand.
GGCGCCTCGGCCGTCTGCGTCGTCCTCGACCCGGGCTGCGTCGTGCTCGGGGGCGAGCTCGGCCGGGCCGGCGGGGTCGAACTCGCCGTCCGGGTCGAACGCCGACTCGCCGCGCTCTCCCCGCTTCGCACCGAGGTCCGGGCCGGAACGGCGGGCGGCGGCGCGGTGCTCGCCGGTGCCGTCCTCACCGCCGGCGACGCCGTCCGCCGGGACCTCTTCGGCGAGCCCTGAGGCCGGCCGCCACCACCCGGTGGACGCCGGGGTGCTCCGCTTCGCCCGGCGGGCGGCCGGTACGGCAGGATGGCGGGGACGGCCGGACCAGCGCCGCCGTCGCTCTCCGGGAAGCTCCTCCGGAAAACCCTTCGGGGAACCCTTCCGGGATTCCTCCGGGAGGACCCTCCGGGAGACCGGACGTGATACCGAACGTGAACCGAACCACCGTCAGGAGTCGCACATGGGCCAGTCCGACGCACCGGTCAACCCGTACCGGATCGGCGAGGCCGCGGCGATGCTCGGCGTGAGCGCCGACACCATGCGGCGCTGGGTGGACGCCGGCCGGGTCGCCGCGGTGCGGGACGAGCACGGCCACCGGATCATCCCCGGTGCCCAACTGGCCGCCTTCGCCCGGGAACTCGCCCGCCCCGAGAACGCCGAGGCCGAGGGGCGGCCCTCCTCGGCCCGCAACCGGTTCCCGGGGATCGTCACCGACGTGGTGCTCGGCGATGTCGCGGCGCAGGTGGAGATCCAGGCCGGGCCGTTCCGGGTGGTCTCGCTGATCAGCCGGGAGTCGGCGGAGGAGCTCAAGCTGGTGGCCGGTGCTCCGGCGACGGCGGTCATCAAGTCGACCAATGTGATGGTCGAACTGCGGTGACCGGGCGCACCGGGCCCGGACCCGGGCCCGCGGGCACGCTCGCGCCCCGCCGAAGCCGTGCTGCCCGGAGTCGTGCCGCCCGGAGTCGTGCCGCCCCGCCCGGACCCGTTCCACCGGGCCCGGACCTGTAGACACCGTCGACGAGAGGACCGCCACCCGATGCCCCACCCGCCGCTGCCGTCCACCCAGAGCGCCGTGTTCGCGGTCGAGGCGATGGCCGCCCGGCACGGCCGCGAGGTGCGCGCCGACCACGACATCGGCCGCGACCGGACCTTCGCCGGACTGGTCGCCGGCGACGCCCCGGGCGACGGACTCGACGCGATACCCCACGAGGCCTTCCTGGAGATCGGCGGCCGCCCGGAGATCACCGTCCGTCTCTTCGTCCACGACGAAGCGGTGGTCGCCGTCGAGGGGATCGCCTTCGACGTGGCGCGCGACAGCGTGCCCGCCTTCCTCGACGCCGTCTGGAGCGGGCTCGTCCACGTGCGGCAGCGGACCTTCCCGCCCTCCTGCACACTGATCGTCAGCGTCCCCGGCGAGCCCGGCTACCGGGAGGCCGTCACCCACCTCCAACTGTCCCCGTGGCTCGCGGGGCTGATCCGATGAGCGCTCCGATGAATGCCACCACCGGCCCGAACGCCGTCCGTCGCCCGGTCCTTGCCGTCGCCCACCGGGGCGACCCGTACCGGTACCGCGAGAACACCCTGCCCTCGGTCGAGTCCGCCCTGGCCGCCGGTGCCGACGCGGTGGAGGTCGACGTCCGGCTCACCCGCGACGGAGTGCCCGTCCTGCTGCACGACGAGACCCTCGAACGCCTCTGGGCCGACCCGCGTCCGCTGCGCCGGGTGACCCTCGACCAGCTCGACGAGCTGCGCGACGGAGCCCTCGCCGTGCCCACGCTCGCCGAGGCGCTCAAGGCCGTGGCCGCCACCCCCGCCGCCCGGTTGCTGATCGACCTGGACGACCCGCACCCCGTCGCCGCCACCTGGTCGGTCGTCGCCGGTCTCGGCGCCGAGCACCGCGTCGCGTTCTGCGGGCCCGCCACCGCGATGCTCGCCGTCCGCGCCCTCGCCCCGGACGCGGAGGTCGCGCTGACCTGGAAGCAGCCGCGGCTGCCCGCCCGCGCCCTGCTGGACGACCTGCGCCCGCGCTTCCTCAACCCGCCGTTCGGCCTGGTCACCCCCGAGTTCACCGCCGCCGCCCACGACGCCGGCCTCGCCGTCTCCACCTGGACCGCCGACCTGCGCCGCACCATGCGCCGACTGCGCGCCGCCGGGGTGGACTCGATCACCAGCAACCGGATCGACGTGCTGCGCGCCGTGCTGGACGGGCGTCGATGACCGCGGCGCGGGTGCTGGGGGCCCGCGCGCTCGGCCGGGCCCTGCTGGCCCGTCAGCACCTGCTCGCCCGCGGCACCGTGACCCCGGCCGCGATGATCCACCACCTCGGCGGACTCCAGGCGCAGGCCGTGCCGCAGCCGCCCCACCTCGGGCTGCTCAGCCGGTTGGAAGGCTTCGCCCCCGAGGGGCTCGACGAGCTGATCGAGCGGCGCGCGGTGGTCCGGACCGCCCTCCAGCGCGGCACCATCCACCTGGTCACGGCGGACGACTGCCTGACGCTGCGCCCGCTCCTGCAGCCCGTGTTCGACCAGGGCCTGCGCGCCGCCTACGGCAAGCGGCTGGTCGGGGTGGACCTCGCCGCGCTGGGCGCGGAGGCCCGGGCCCTGCTGGAGGAGCGGCCCCGCACCTTCCAGGACCTCGGCGCACTGCTCGCCGTGACCCGGCCCGGCCGCGACCCGGCGGCGCTGGCCCAGGCCGCGCGCTGCCTGTTGCCGCTCGTCCAGGTGCCGCCGCGCGGTCTCTGGGGCCGCAGCGGGCCCGCGGCCCACACGACCGCGGAGTCCTGGCTGGGCCGCCCGCTGGACGGGGAGCCCTCGCTCGAAGGCCTGGCCCTGCGCTACCTCGCCGCCTTCGGCCCGGCGACGGTGGCCGATCTGCAGAAGTGGTGCGGCCTCAGCCGGCTCACCGCCGTGCTCAAGCGGCTCGCGCCGGACCTGGTGACCTTCCGCGACGAGCACGACCGGCTGCTGTACGACCTGCCGGACGCGCCCCGGCCCGACCCGGCCGTTCCCGCGCCGGTGCGGCTGCTGGCCCCGTTCGACAACCTGCTGCTCTCGCACGCCGACCGCACCCGGGTGCTGCCCGAGGAGTACCGGCCCCGGGTGATGACGCCGAACGGCATCGTGCTCGGCACCCTGCTGGTCGACGGCCTGGTCGCCGGGAGCTGGCAGCTGACCGAGGACCGGAGCGGCGGGAGCGCGGTACTGGTCCGGCCGTTCGCGGCGCTGGGCCGGGGGGAACGGCGGGAGGCGCTGGCGGAGGCCGAGCGGGTGCTCGCCTTTGCCGGCCGTGGCGGTGAGGTCCGCTTCGAGGAGGCCGGGTAGTTCCGCAGTTCGACCCGGGAACGGTTGTGCGGGGAGCCGGTCCCGATGGGGTGAGGCTCCGCGATTCCTCCGTGCACGGTCGGGTTGGCGCCGCTTGAATCGGCTCACCCAATGGTCAGCGGTGTCCGCGCGGCACCGCGTCGCAGAACGGAGCCGACCGTGGCCCCCGTACCCAACGGCGTCTACGCCATCACCAGGCCGTACGAGCAGCTGATCACCTTGCTGGAGCCGAAGGACCTCGCGGTGCTGCTGTCGCCGACCGGGGAGCCGGGGCAGCAGGAATGGCAGCTTGAGGGGCTCGACGACGGCACCGTCCAGATTCGCAATCTGCGGCACGAGACGTTCCTGACCTATGACGACGAGCCGAACATCAACGAGATGATCATGGGGAGCACCGAGCCCCGGAAGTGGTCGCTCCGCCAGGCGGCCGAGCCGTTCGGCTTCCACGTGGTCGTCCCGGGCGGCCCGATCGACGGGGTCGAGCTGGCGTTGGACCTCAGCCTGCTGAGGATCTTCCCGCCGCGCCTCGCGCTGCGCCCGCTGGACGTCAACGATCAGCGGCAGGCATGGACGTTCGAGTTCCACGAGTAGGGACGCGCGACCGGGTGCCCGGGCCGGAGGCGGCCGGCCCGGGCGCGCCGGATACGGCATAACGGGCGATTGGTCAGATCATCTGCTGAGATGGGGCGATGGGACCGGTCGAGGCGGGCGGAGGTGGACATGTCCGGGGAGCTCCCGTCCGGCAGGACTCCCGACGAGCGGCGGTCGGACCACCGCAGGCCGTACCTGATGCTGCCGCCCCCGGTCCGGGCGGCCGCCGCCTGGTCGGTCGCGGTCATCCTCCTGATCACCGTCGCCTCGCTGGTCGTCTTCGCGCTGGTCGAACTCCGCGCGGCGACCGTCCCGGTCATCCTGGCGCTGCTCGGCACCTCGCTGCTCTACCCCGTGATGCCGTGGATGGTCCGCCGCGGGATGGGCCGCGGCCTGGCCGCCGGACTGACCTGCGCCCTGCTGGTCACCGCCGTCGGCGGAGTGATCGCCCTGCTGGTCAACTCCCTGGTGCACAGCGCCCCGCAGATCGCCACCTCGCTCCAGGAGGCCGGTGACCGGCTCGCCGACTGGCTCGGACCGGTCGGCGAGAAGATCCGCCACGCGCTGGACAACGCCTCCGGCGAGACCAGCTCGCTGCTCTCCACGGTGACCAACGGCGTGCTCTCGGGCCTCGGTCTGGCCACCCAGATCCTCACCGGCGCCGTGCTGGCGCTGGCCCTGGTCTTCTTCTTCCTGCGTGACGGCCACCGCACTCCGCAGGCCCTCCGCGCGCACCTCCCGGCCGGCAGCGCCGAGACAGTCATCGCCTGCGCGGACCGGGCGTTCGAGGCGATGGCCGGGTTCATGCGCGGCACGACCCTGATCGCCCTGATCGACGCCTTCTTCATCACCGTCGGCCTGCTCCTGCTCGACATCCCCGGTGCGCCCGGGCTCGGCGCGCTGGTCTTCATGGGCGCCTACATCCCGTTCGTCGGGGCGTTCCTCTCCGGGACGGTGGCCGTCCTGGTCGCCCTGGCCGACGGGGGGTTGGGGACGGCGCTCTGGGCACTCGGCATCGTCCTCGCCGTCCAGGCCGTCGAGGGGAACATCCTCCAGCCGGTGATCCAGAGCCGCACCGTGGAGTTGCACCCGGCCACCATCATGGTCGCCGTGGTGGCGGGCGCGGGTATCGCCGGCATCCTGGGCGCGCTGCTGGCCGTCCCGATCTGCGCCGCCGGGGTCGGGGTGATCTCGGTGCTGCGGGGCGCCGCCGACCCCGTCCGGTCCGGCCGCCGGGGCCCGGGAGGGGCTGAACCCGCGCCGGCCGACGGGGGCGGACCGGACCGGGAGCGGGAGGCGACGGCGGGTCAGGAGTAGCTCCGGTCCGGCCTGCCGGGCGTGCGACGCCGGACCGGGCCGGGGGAGCGGCCGCCCGGACCGGCGGCGGGGGAGTGTGCCACTATTAATGCGACTGATGTCGCGATAGTGGGGAGCGGGGATGAGCGGGAGCATCGAGCGGTTCCGGGTGTCGGAGGGCGGGGCCGGGCCCTACGGCGTCGCGGTGGGGCCGGACGGCGGGGTCTGGTTCACGCTGGTGCACGCCGGGGAGGTCGGGCGGCTGGCGGCGGACGGGTCGGTGCGGCGCTTCGCGGTGGGGGCGGCCGGGTCCGGTCCGTCGGTGATCACGGTCGGTCCGGACGGCGCCCTCTGGTACACCCGGACGCGGGACCACCGGATCGGGCGGATCGACACCGGGGGGCGGCAGCACTCGTTCGAACTGCCGACGGCGGGGGCCGGGCCGTTCGGGATCGCCACCGGACCGGACGGCGCGCTCTGGTTCACCGAGCTGAACGCGGACCGGATCGGCCGGATCACCGTGGACGGCCGGGTGACGGAGTATCCGCTCCCGGTGTCCGGCGCCTTTCCGTCGATGATCACGGCCGGGTCGGACGGCGCGCTCTGGTTCACCCTCAACCAGGCCGGCGCCGTCGGTCGGATCACCGTCGACGGGGAGATCGCCGTCCACCCGCTGCCGACCGAGGGGGCCGCGCCCGTGGGCATCACCGCCGGCGGTGACGGCGCGCTCTGGTTCGTCGACATCGGCGCCGGCCAGGTCGGCCGGATCACGGTGGACGGCCGGGTGACCGAGTACCCGCTGCCCGACCGGGCCGCCCGCCCGCACGCCGTCGCGGCCGCCCCCGACGGGCGGCTCTGGTTCACCGAGTGGGCCGGCAACCGGATCGTCTCCCTCACCGCCGACGGCCGCCGCACCGGGTACGACCTGCCCGTCCCGGCCGCCGAGCCGCACGGCATCGCCGTCGGTCCGGACGGCGTGGTGTACGCGGCCCTGGAGATCGGCGAGATCGTCCGGCTGACTCCCTGAGGGGACGGCCGGCGGGGAGCGCGGGTGGCGCGCCGGCCCGGGGCGGGCGTCGCTCAGCCCACCGGTTGCGGGGACGGGCCCGGGCCCCCGTCGCCGGGCCCGGCGCAGAGCTCGGCGGCGAGGTCGCAGAGCGCCGCGCGGTCCGGGCGGCCGGTCTTGGCCAGCAGGTTCGCCACGTGCTTCTCCACCGTACGGGGGGAGATGGACAGGGCCCGGGCCAACTGCTGATTGCCGGGGCGGTCGGTGAGCAGGGCGAAGACCTCGTACTCGCGCAGCGTCACCCCGGTCGCGCGCAGCCCGGCCGGGATGGCGTCGCGGCCGCCGCGGTGCTGGGCGACACTGGCGCCCGCCCGGCGCAGCAGGGCCCGGCAGGCGGCGGCGACCGGCTGGATCCCGGCCTCGTGGAAGTACTCCTCGGCGGTGCGCAGCCAGCCCACCGGATCGCCCCAGCCGTCGCCGAGGGCGGCTTCGGCGGTGAGCCGCAGCGCCAGGTGGTGGGCGAGCGGGAACGGCGCCGCGGCCGCGCGGGCCTCGCCGACCGCTCGGACGGCGTCCTCCGGACGGCCCTCGCGGCCGAGCAGCACCGCCTCGGCGAAGCCCAGGAACTGGCGGTTCCAGGCGAGTTCGGTGGCGGGCGCGGCCATCGCCCGGGTGAGCTCGGGGCGTTGCCAGGTGCCCTCGGCCACCTCCAGCAGCGGGTGCAGCCCGTGGCGGCCGGCCAGGTAGAAGACGTTGGGGTGCTCCCGCTCCCAGGCGAGGCCGGCGGCCAGTTCGGCCCGGGCCTCCGCGCGGTCCTCGGCGAGCAGGGCGCCGACGGCCCGGCAGAGGCCGTGCCGCAGGGGCATCAGGAAGGACTCCTCGCCGCCGGCCTGGCGGAACTTGACGAGAGCGCGCTCCATCTCGCGGCCGCGGCCCCGGTGGGCGGCGAGGGTCGCGGAGCCGAGCAGCAGGTACCGGTGGGCGGGCACGTTGTTCAGCCGGGCGGTGGCGTCCAGGCAGCGGTCGACGATGTCCCGGGCGGTGCGCCACTCGCCGCGCAGTACGGCGTTCATGGCGAGCAGGCCGTCCAGGGTCTGGGTGAGCACGATCGCGCCGAGCCCGGCGGCGGCCTCCCGGGCACGTTCGAGGCGGGCGCCGTCGCCGGTGCGCATGAAGGCGTTGGCACCCAGCCGAAGCAGCGCCTCCACGCGCCAGACGGGCAGGGCGTGGGTCTCGGCCACCGCGAGCATGCGTTCCAGGCAGGCGTCGGCGTCGTCGAAGCCGCGCTCGCGGGCCAGCAGGGCGAGCAACTGCCAGGCCTGGCAGGCGACCACCGGCAGTCCGGAGCGCTCGGCCACCTCGGCGGCCCGGCGGGCGAGGACCTCGGTCCGGGCGAGGCGGGCCCGCCCCGGGTGCTCGTCGCGGTGGTCCTCGCCGGGCTGCCCCCCGTCGGCGCGGCTCTCCCCGGGGGCCCGGCCGGGGTCGGCGGCGGGGCCGGGCACATGGTCGGGCAGGAGCGCCAGGTGGCCCTCGACGACGACGAGCGCGGCGTCCTGGCCGGGGCGCGGGTGCGCGCCGGAGAGGGTGCGGGCGGCGGTGACCTGGGCGGCGGCCTCGGGAGCGCGCTCGGCCATCACGGCGGCCCAGGCGAGCCGGGTGTGCAGGTCGACCCGGCGGTCGACGGCCGGACCGCGGCCGCCGGGGTGCTGGGCGGCCGCCGGCTCCGGCCGGACCGGGGGCAGCGTGCGAACCAGCTCGAACGCCCGGTCCAGCTGACCGGCCTCGGCCAGGGCGGGCAGCAACTGTTCGGTGACGGCGGCCCGTTCGGCGTCCCCGGCGAGCTCGTGCGCGCGCTCCAGCAGGACCACCGCCGACCCGGCGGCGCCGGCCTCCAGGACGCGCCGTCCGGCTTCGGCGAAGTGCACGGCCGCGCCGGACCGGTCGCCACCGGCCAGCAGCAGGGAGGCCACCAACTGGCGCCGCTCGTCGGCGAGGTCCGGATCGGCCCGGAGGATCGCCCGGGCCGCCCGGCGGGCCACCGCCGCCCGCTCGGCCGGTGCCAGGGCGGCGGTGACGGCACCGGCGGTGAGGGTGTGGCGGAAGGCGTAGCGGTCCGGGGCGGCGCCGTCGGGCACGATCACGTTGGCCTCGGAGGCCGACCGCAGATGGCTGAAGAGCGTCCGGTCGTCGTACCCGGTGATCAGCTGGACGGTGGTGACCGAGAACCGGCTGCCCAGGGTGGCGGCGGTGACCAGGAGGTCGCGCACGGGCGGGTCCAGTTGGTCGATCCGCCGGCCCCAGCTGCGGACGATGGTGCTGGGCACGCCGGTCCCGAGCCCGCCGGACACCTCCCAGCGGCCGCCGGAGCGGTGCAGCGCGCCGCCGGCCAGCATGTCCGCCAGCAGTTCCTCGATCAGGTAGGGGCAGCCGTCGCCGCGTTCGGCCAGTGTCTCCAGGACGGGCGCCGGCACGTCGGCGGGCTCGCTCTCCAGGACGGCGGCGGCCATCGCCCGGACGTCGGCGGCCGGCAGCGGGCGCAGTTCGGTGACGGTGGCGGCGCGTCGGCGCTCGGCGGCCCGTACCAGGTCCAGCGCCGGGCCGGGTTCGGCCCGCAGGGTGCCGACGAGCAGGACGGGCAGGCCGGCCAGGTTGTCGACCAGGTACTCCAGGACGGCGACCGTCTCCGCGTCGGTGTCGTGCAGGTCCTCCAGGAGCAGCACGCAGCCCTGGTCCCGGCCGAGGACGGCGAGCAGGCGCAGCAGCGCCTCGGCGAGCTCGACGACCGTCTCGGGGTAGACACCGGCCGTCGGGGCCGCCGCCCCGCGCCACTCGGGGACGAGCCGGGCGAGGGCGGGGCGGTACGGGTCGAGTTCGCGGTCGGTGGGCGGGCCGGCGGCCCGGAAGCGGGAGGAGAGCGCCTCGATCAGCGGCCGGAACGGGGTGACCGTCCCGGTGGAGCTGCCGCGTCCGCGCAGCACCGGCTGGCCCGTCCCGTAGGCCTGGTAGGCGCACTCGCCGGCCAGCCGGGACTTGCCGATGCCGGCCTCGCCGAGCAGGAAGACCGCCCGTCCGGACCGCTGCCGGGCGGCGGCGAGCGCGCTGCCGAGCAGGCCGAGCTCGGCAGTCCGGCCGACGGTGATCGACGAAGTGGTCCGCATGGCCGCAGGCTACTTGACGACCTGTCCGATCTGTAGAGTGGTGAATCGGCCACGAAGCGAACACGGCTCCGGCACCGGATGGTTGCCGTACGACCACATCGGCGAGAGGCCCCTCCGGTCCGCCACCGGGGGGCTGCCCGGTCCCCGGTGGCGGACCGACGGTCGCGAGGGCCGCGACGATCGGGACGTGCCGGTCACGGCCGGAACGGCCGGGGCACGCGGGACGGCCGTGACGCGCGGGCCGCCGCGGTCGCCGTCCGCCCGGTCGGTGCCGGGCGCCCGTACGGTGGCCGTCGCGCCGGGTGCGGTCAGATCGGCACGGTCATGGTGGGGAACTCGAAGGCCGGTGCCGTGCCGCCGGCGGACAGCAGCTGCGAACGCAGGCCCAGCCCGCCGCCGGCCCGCAGCCGGATCTCCCCGGCGGGGTGGTCCACCGCCTCGTCGGGCCGTGTGTCCGGCTGCTTCCGGCTCAGTGCCGGGTCGGTGTCGTTCATGGGTGCGGTACTCCCATTCGTCATTGAGCGAGTGATGGCGTGGTCGGGCACGGGCGAGGGGCGCTCGCCCGCCGCGCCGCCGCGGTCGTCGTGGACGGTGGACGGCGTGCGGTCAGGGGGCCGGCCGGTCGGCCGGGATGAGGGCGCGCAGCAGCAGGGCGGGCGGCACCCGCTCGGGGAACCCCAGTCGGAGCAGCCCGTGGCCGATCCCGGCCAGGCCGGTGAGCAGGCCCGGGTGCGGCACCGCCCCGGGGGTGCCGCAGTGCGGGCCGTCCTGGTCGACGCCGGTCAGCAGCGCGCCCGCCCGGCGCACCCACGGCGTCCGCCCCGCGGCCGGGCCGCCGCGGCCGAGCAGCTCCAGCACGCCCGCCTCGCCGTGACACAGGCTCTGGTCGGCCGACGCCGCGGCGCGCGCGGTGTTGCGGACGGCGCGCTGGGCCCAGTCGGTGAGCCGCCGGTCCTCCCGGGCGAGCGGGCTGTCGGCCACCGCGAGGGCGATGCCGGGCCGCCCCCGGCACCAGGAGGACTCCCGGGCCCGCGCGGCCGTGGCGGCGTGCAGGGCGGCCAGGCCCGCCCGGTGGTGCGGGCCGTCGACGGGCTCCCCGACGGCCTCCGCGTACCGCAGCAGCGCCCAGCCGGTGCCCGCCGAGCCGTGGGCGAAGCCGGTACCGGCGGGTGTCGGCGCGTCGGCGAGCCGGTCGGCGCAGGCCGCCGCGGCCGACAGGGCCTCGGGCCGGCCGGTGGCGGTGTGGACGGCGAGCAGCGCGGCCAGGCCGCCGGCGGTGCCGCTGTGCACACCGGTGTCCGTCTCGCGGGCGGCGGCGGCCGCGGTGAGCGCGACCGCCGGGCCGGTCCACTGCCGGATCAGCGGGTCGTCCAGGGTGCGGCCGATCTCGGTGAGCGCGTAGGCGATGCCGCCGAGACCGGCGAAGGCGCCCGAGCCGACGGCGGCCGGCCGGTCGGGGTGCGCGCCGAGGCTGTCGAGCAGACCGGGCACGGGCGACAGTGCCCGGCGGGCGACCTCGGCGTAGCGGTCGGAGCCGGTCAGGGCGGCCAGTTGGGCGAGGAACAGCGCGGTGCCGGTGTACCCGCCGGCCAGGTCGGCGCCGAGCGGCCGGACCCGCCAGTAGCGGTCGGCGAGCAGTTCCAGGCCGAGCCAGTTGGTGCGCGCCCGCCCCCGGTACGCGGCCGCGACCAACTGGTCGCCCACCCCCCGGGCGGCGGCCAGGAGTTGCTCGGGCTCGGGGGCGGTGGCCCAGACGTTGTCCGGCGCCGGGCGGCCGGGGCGGTGCGCGGGAGTCCCGGCGGTGCCCGCCATCGCGGCCCGGACGATCCACTCCTGGTCCTTGCGGTCGACCTCGCCGAGGGCCGCCAGCTTCGCCTCGACGCGGGCCAGACCGGTCTCGGCGAGCACGCCGGGGAGCCGGCGGCCGGCCGAGGTCCACAGATCGCGGCTGCCCGGGCGGGTGGTGAAGAGCGGGACGTCACCGGAGCGGAGGTCGGCGAGTTCGTGGTCGGCCAGCTCCGGGCGCCCCGGGTCGGCGACGGCGTCGGTGCGCAGCAGCTCCAGGACCGCGCCCCGGGCGGCCGCGTCGCGCAGGACGTCCGGGTGGGTCGACTCGTCCAGCAGCCGTGCGTACACCCGGGTGGCGCGTGGCACCACCCGGACCTCGGCCTCGGCGAAGGAGCGCAACAGGCCTCGGGGGCCGAGGAGTTGGCCGCGACCGGCGACGATGGCGGTGTATCCGGCGCGGAATCCGGCCACCAGTGCCTCGGTGTGCTCGGCCGGGTCGGCGGGCGCGCCGTCCAGCCAGGGCCGGTTGCGCGCCTCGGCGAGCGGGCGGGCGCGCCGCACCAGCCGCATCTCGTCGGTGCCGGCGTTCGCCCAGTCCACGCCCTCGACCGGGGAGACGGCCCGCCGGCCGCCGCCGATGCCGGAGACGTCCACGGCGCCGTCGTCGCCGAGCAGCAACTGCGGCAGCAGACCGACCCGGTGGACCGACTCCTCCAGGGCCCGGGCCGCCGGGTCCTGCGCCGGGGCGGGCCGGGCCGGCGGGTGGAACAGGGTCTCGACGTCCACCAGTACCGGCTGCTCCCCGGCGGCGACGAGGTTCTCGTAGTGCAGGTCGGTGCCGTCCAGGGCGTGCAGCAGGGCCAGCAGGGCGCCCTGGCGCCGGTAGAACCGCTCGACCTCGTAGCCGGTGCGGCAGGGGCGGGCCTCGGCGAACTCCGTCCAGCCGTAGTCGCCCCGGTCCAGCAGGCCGAGCGCGCGCAGCCGGGGCACGCCGGGTTGCGCGTCGAGCCAGCCGAGCAGGGTGTTGAAGTGCCGGTGGGCGGCGGGCGGCCGGGGCCGGTGCACCACGGCGGCGCCGCTCGCGAAGTGCAGCACCGCGACGGCGCGGCCGCGTCGGTGGCGGTCGCCGGCCTCCGACTCGACGGCCACCAGGGGCCCGGGGTCGGTGCCGCGCCACAGACCGGCGACCAGCTGCGGCCGGTCGGCGGCGAAGCGGGTGAGCAGTTCGGTGTGCGCGTCGACGGCGTCCAGACAGGTCCGCGCGAGCAGCCGGGCGAGCACGGGGTACTCGCGCAGCAGCGCGGCGAGGCCGTCGCGGCGGGCGGTGAGCGCGAGGAAGGCGCGGAACCGTTCCTGCGGGGTGCCGCCGGCGAGCCGCCCGGCGGCCCGCGCGGTGTGCAGTTCCAGTACCAGGGTGCGGGCGGCGATCCGGGCCAGGCGCTCGGCGAGGCGGGCCGTGAACCCGGCCCGCAGGGCGGGGACGTCCAGCACGCCGGGCCGGCCGGACCGGTGGGCGGCGGGGTCGAGCGCGGCCGGCAGCCGGACCAGGGCGCGTTCGGCGAAGGGCGCGAGGACCAGGGCGAACCCGGTCAGCCCGGGGTAGGCGGCGCGCGGCACGATCGGCCGGACGGGTGCGGAGGCGACGGCGGCCTCGGTGAAGGCGGCCCAGTCGGGGCGGCCGGCCGGGCGGGGCAGGCCGGGGGTCAGCGCCCGCTCCCACCAGACGGGCCGGTCCGTCCGGGCCCGCGGGTGCCGCGAAGGCCGGGACGTGGGGGCCGGGGCCGGTGCCGGGGCGAGAGCGCGGGCCCGGACCGGGGCGTCGCCGGGCATCGGAGGGTGCGGCGTCGTGGCGGCCTTGACGGACGCCGGTGCGACCGGGCCCTGAACCGGTGCGCCGCCCCCGTCGGGGTGCGCTCTGCGCACGGCGTCCACCTCTGCCACCACCGCACCTCCGATGCCGCGAGAGGACCGCGTCGCCGTCGAAGCCGCCGCCCTCGCTGCCGATCCTTGTCCTGCTGTGGCCGCCGGGGCATGGGGGACGGGCCCCCATCTTTGTGGCACCGCGCCCGCATGATCCGGGGCCGGGCTTGGCGTCCGCGTGGTCGGGCGCGGGTGGGGCCGGGGGCGCGGGTACGGGCGCGCGGGCGCGTGCCGGGGGCGCTCGTGGTGCTGGGCGGGCGCGGGCCGGGTGGCGGGCGCGGGTGGGTCGTTCGGCCCTTCCCCGTCCCGCCCGGCGGCGGGATCGTGAGCGCCGCACGGGTGTGCGAGGCGCACCGGTGGGAAGACGTGACGGGACGGCGAACGGCGTGACTGGACAGGAGAGGCCTGAGGTGGGCGAGTTGGTCGCGATACAGGTGGGCGAGGGGCTTTCGCGGGGCGTCGGGATCGACGCCAGGGACCGGATCGCGGCGGTGGTGGGCGGGGCGGACGCCCTGGTCGAGGCGGTCCGGGTGCGGATCCGGCCGATCGGCGCGGCGAGCGTGCTGGCGCAGGTCAACGCCGAGGTGGACGGCCGGCGGATCCGCGTCCAGGAGGCCGCCGCCGACCGGGCGGCGGCCCTGGACCTGCTGGCCGACGGGCTGCGCGCCCGGATCGCGGCCGCCACCACCGGATGGACGCCGCTGCCGTGGCCGCGCCGGGTGGGCGGGCGCGGTCTGCTGTCCGGTATTCCGGCGCAGGGCGGGCCGTCGCGCGCCGTCCGGGCGCCGCTGCCCGCCGGGGCGGCTCCCGTCGCCGCGCACCCGTGCACCGGGCTCCCGCACACCGGCCTCCCGTTGACGTCCTCGGCCGGGCCGCGTCACATCGCCCGGCGCAAGGAGGCCCACCTGGTCTGGTGCTCGCCGGACGCGGCGGCCCGGACCATGGACGCGATGGACTTCGACGTCCACCTGTTCACCGACCCGGCCACCGAGACCGATGCCGTCGTCCACCGGATCGGCCCCACCGGCTACCGGCTCGCGCGCACCGCCGCCGCCGGCCCGCCCACCCGGCCGGCCGTCCCGTTCACCCTGAGCCCGTTCGGCGCACCGGAACTGACGGAGCTCCAGGCCGTCGACCGGCTCTGCGCCGCGGATCTGCCGTTCCTGTTCTTCGCCCAGCCCGGGACGCGGCGCGGCCGGGTGCTCTACCGGCGCTTCGACGGTCTGCTCGGCCTGATCACGGCCACCTCGTGAGCGACCGGGCCGTGCGCCACCGGCTGCGCACGCTGCGCCGGCTGGCCGGGCAGCCCGCCGCCGGTCGGTGCCGACCGCCCGCGGGGGTGGCCCCGCCGCGCCGGCTGGTACCGATCGAACGGGCCGAAGCGCTGCGGCTGTTGGGCGGTGTCCCGTTCGGGCGGATCGTGTTCACCGTCCGGGCGCTGCCGGCCGTCCGCCCGGTCAACCACCTGCTCGTCGACGACACCGTGGTGATCCGCACCCACGACGCGGCCGCGCTGGGCGCGGCCGCCCTCGGGGCGGACGCGGCGGGCGTCGTGGTCGCGTACGAGGCCGACGCCATCGATCCGTGGACCAGGCTCGGCTGGAGCGTGGTCGTCACCGGCTACGCCCGCCCGGTCACCGACCCGGTCCGACTGGCCCGCTACGGGGAGTTGTTGACGCCCTGGGTGGACGCCGCGACGGACCACACCGTGGCCATCCAGCCGGACCTGGTGACGGGCTACCGGCTGACCGCGGCCGGGTCGTCCGGGGGCGGGGCGGTCGCCGGTCGGTAGCGCTGCCGTGCCGCCGGGTCCCCCGCCGGCGGCCCGAGGGGAGGCCCGAGGGGAGGCCCGAGGCGGGCGGGGTGGGTGCGGTGGGGCGCACGGCGGAGCGCCGGCGCGGGTGTCGTGACGGGCCTCGGCCC
>NZ_JBHYYB010000060.1:0-55625 GCF_042752535.1 Kitasatospora sp. NPDC059327
GTCCAGGACGGTGACCGGCCCTCTCGCCGTGTCCGGCCGGGTCTCAGCCCCGGCCGCGCAGCCCGCGCAGGTGCTCGGCGACCGGCGCCAGCGCCTCGTACATGGCGTCCAGCTGCTCGGGCGTGAAGCGGTCGATGAAGTGCGCCCGGACGCTGCGGACGTGGTCCGGGGCGACCTTCTGCATGGTCTCCCAGCCCTGCTCGGTGAGGTGGGCGTAGAGGCCGCGCCGGTCTCCCGGGCACTCCTGCCGCAGCACCAGCCCGGCCGTCTCCATCCGCGTGATCTGGTGCGAGAGCCGGCTCTTGGACTGCAGGGTGGCGGTGGCCAGGTCGGTCATCCGCATCCGTCGCTCGGGCGCCTCGGAGAGCACGACCAGGATCTCGTAGTCGTTGATCGCGAGGTTGTGCGGCTGGAGTTCGCGGCCGAGCTGGTAGTCCAGCAGCTTGGCCACCTCCAGGTGGGCGCGCCACAGCCGCTGCTCACCAGCGGTGAGCCAGGGAGTCCCCTCCTCCGGCTGCGAGGGGGGGACGTCGGCGGCGTCGAGCGTGCGCGTATCCATGGTCCGAGCATAACGCATTTAGTTAAATCTTGTACGAGTTTACAGACCGAAACGTCGCCCGAGGTCGCCCAGGTTACCGAGCCCGGGGACGTTGAGGTTGCCGCCGCCGTGGCCCGCCGCGGGCTGCGAGGGCACCCCGCCCATCGGCACGCCCGCCTCGGCGTGCACCTGGCCGACCGCGCGCTCGGCCATCAGCACCTCGGTCGACTGCAGCAGCACCTGTCCGGCGCCGATGAACTCGAACTGGTGCTCCTCGCCGGACGCCCCGCCCAGGCCGGTCAGCCGGCGGATCCCGCCGATCACCCCGTGCATGTAGTCGTGGTCGTAGTGGTGGCAGGGCGCCGGGCAGTCCGCCCAGCCGACCAGTGCCTGCGGGTCCACCCGGATCGGCGGCTCGACGAAGTGCACCGGGCCGTTGGAGGCGGCCACGAACTTGCCGCTGCCGATCAGGGTGAGGAACCCCGGGATGATCGACTGCTTGAGCCGCAGCGTCGGCTCGTAGGCCAGCAGGTTGCCCGAGCGGACCGTCAGGTTCCCCTCCTCCAGGTCGTAGGAGTTGAGGTCGAAGGCGCGGTCGGCCAGCAGCAGCTTGCCCCGCCCCTCGGCGACCACCCAGTCCGCGGCGTGCATCGGCGAGTTGAAGTGCTGGCCGAGCATCCGGTCGATCGCGCCGGCGCCGACGCCCTTGAAGGAGATGTCGCCGTAGTAGGCGATCATCTTGCCCTTCTGCAGGAAGTACGACCCGTTCAGGTCCACCGAGAAGGCGTACGGGTTGACGTTGTCGTTGACCGGCAGGCTGTGCGCGTCGTGCACCACCGGACCGGAGCCGTCCTGGGCCTTGGGCAGCGGGGCCTGGGCGCCGCCGTACTGCTCCTGGGCGTACTGCTGCGGCGGCTGCTGGGCCGGGTACCCCTGCGGCGGGGGCGGCGGGTAGCCCTGCTGCGGGTAGCCCTGTCCGGGCGGCGGGCCGTAGCCGGGCGGCGGCGGGGCGACCGGGTAGCCGGGCTGGGTCGGCTGGTTGTACGGCGACGGTTGGCCGTACGGCTGCGGCTGGCCGTACGGGTCGTGCGGCTGCCCGTAGGGGGGCTGCGGCGGGTAGGACATCAGAGCTTCTCCTCGCTCGCCTGTACGAACACCGTGCCGTTCCCGGACAGCTCCAGCTGGAAGGCCTCGCCGGAGCCGCGTCCGATCATGTCGCGCCAACCCAGCGCGGTGGACAGCTTGTTCTGGACCTGGCCGCGGTGCGCGACATAGGCCTGGGGGTCGACGTGGACCGGCTGGTTCGGGGTGATCGGCAGTTCGAAGACGCCGCCGTGCGCCATCACCGCCACCGCGCCGTGGCCCTCCAGCTTGGTGGTGAACAGGCCCTGCCCGGTCACCTGGCCGCGGACCATGCCCATCACGCCGCCCTGCGAGCCCATGAACATGGTGGACTGCTGGAGCGAGCCCTCGAAGGCCAGCAGCCGGTCCGCCTCGACGTACAGGGTGTCGCCGGCCAGCTCGATCACGTGCACGTGGTGGCCGCCGTGGCCGAACAGTACGGTGCCCTGGCCCTCGACCGTCATCAGCGGGGTGTCCTCGTTGGCCACCCGGCGGCCGATCATCGACATGACCCCGCCCTGCCCGCCGGTGATGTTGGGGGTGAACCGGACCTCGCCGGTGTACGCGAGCATCGCGCCGCGCTGGCTGAACATCCGCTGCCCGGGGACGACCCGGGCCTCGATCATCTTGTTGTTGATCCTGGTGAACGGCATCAGACGTCGCCTCCGACGGTGATCTTCTCGGACGGCTGGACGTAGACCAGGCCCTCGCCGGAGAACTCCACCTGGACGGCCTCGCCGCCGCCCTCGCCGATGAAGGTGGACCAGCCGGCGCCCGACTTGAGGCTGCGGCTGAGGTTGCCGGTGTGCGCGACGTAGGCCCCCGGGTCCACCCGCAGCGGCATGCCCTGGGAGACCCGCAGGATGATCGCCGGCCCCTTGGAGGTGACGGCGGCCCAGCCGTGCCCCTCGACCTTGGTGGTGAAGAGGCCGTTGCCGGAGGAGACGCCGTTGAGACCGGTGAAGGTGGTGCCGGTCTTCAGGGTGCCCTCGGTGCAGAGGAGGTTGTCCGACTCGACGTAGAGCGTCTCGCCGTTCAGCCGGACCAGGTTGATCTCGGTGGCCTTGTCGGCGAAGTAGCAGGTGCCCTGCCCCTTCACCTCCATGACCGTCATCTGCTCACCGGTGAGGCGGCGGGTCACCATGCCGCGCAGCCCGTCACCGCCGCCGCTGAGCTTCTTGAAGCTCATCTGGCCGGCGTACGCGACCATCGAGCCGTTCCGGGCTTTCACGGCGTCGCCCGTCATGTCGACGGCGAGCGTCTTGGATCCTTGGAGTCGAAACTGTGCCACCGCCGCAATGTAGCGGGATCCGGCGGTTCCGGGGGAGGGGGCGTCGTCGTTCTGGTACCGGTCTGCGACAAAACCGGCCTGCCGGACACGTTCCGTACCGGGTCCGTACTCCTTCCCGGTCCGCCCGGTGCGCCGGGTCCGGACCCCGCGCGCGGGCCCGGACGTGTGCTCGGTGATAATGGCCGGGATGCTTGTGAGCCGGTTCACAAGCGATCTTCGACTCCTGACTGAGGTGCCCATCGTGAACAGCAGTGCCGTCCACCGCCTGCGTCTGGTCTCCGGCCCCGAGGGCCTCTCCTTTCTCCTGCTCCTGGTCTGCTCGGTGCTCAAGCGCACCACCAGCTTCGACGCCGTGCCGGTGATGGGCATGATCCACGGCGTGCTGTTCATCCTGTACGTGGTGTTCTGGATCATGGCCTGGCAGGCGCAGAAGTGGGACGTCAAGCGCGGCGCCCTGCTGTTCGTCCTCTCGGTGCTGCCCACCGGCGGCTTCTTCGCCGAGCGGACCCTCGCCAAGGAGGAGCGCGGCGAGCTCGCGCCCGCGCGCGAGCCCGCCGCCGCCTGATCCCCGCGCGGGCGAACCTCCCGCGGACAGGCCGACAGGCTGTCGGGGCCTCCTCTCCCAGTGGGCCCCGGCAGCCTGTCGCCGTTTCCAGGTGTGGTCCGGTGGTGACTAGTTGACGTTCACCGCGCTCCAGGCGGCGGCCACGGCCGCGTACTGGGTGCTGGTGGTGCCGTAGAGGTCGCCGGCGGCCTTGAGGGTCGCGGTGCGGGCGGCCTTGTAGTTGGTGGTGGAGGTGAAGTACACGGTCAGCGCGCGGTACCAGATGGCGGCGGCCTTGTCGCGGCCGATGCCGGTCACCGTGGAGCCGTTGGAGGTCGGGCTGTTGTAGCTGACGCCGTTGATGGTCTTGGCGCCGCTGCCCTCGGCCAGCAGGTAGAAGAAGTGGTTGGCCACGCCGGAGGAGTAGTGGACGTCCACGTTGCCGACCCCGGAGTACCAGGAGTCCTTGGACGCGCCGTCCTTGGAGGGCTTGTCCATGTAGCGCAGCGGGGTGCCGTTGCCGTTCAGGTTGAGCAGCTCGCCGATCAGGTAGTCCGGCACGTCGGTGGGCAGGTTGGCGTACCACTCGACCATGGTGCCGAAGATGTCCGAGGTGGCCTCGTTGAGGCCGCCGGACTCACCGGAGTAGACCAGCCCGGCGGTGGCGGAGGTGACGCCGTGGGTCATCTCGTGGCCGGCCACGTCGATCGCGGTGAGCGGGTGGGTGTTGCCGGAGCCGTCGCCGTACGTCATGCAGAAGCAGGAGTCGTTCCAGAACGCGTTGACGTAGTTGGAGCCGTAGTGGACCCGGCTGCTCGCGCCGACGCCGTCGTTGCGGATGCCGCTGCGGCCGAAGGTGTTCTTGTAGTAGTCCCAGGTGGCGCCGGCGCCGTACTGGGCGTCCACGGCCGCGGACTGGGTGTTGGAGGCGAGGCCGTTGCCCCAGATGTTGTCGGCGTCGGTGTAGAGGGCGTTGCCGTTGGCGGCGTTGCCGGTCCACTGGTTGCCGCGGGAGCCGTCCTTCAGCTGGTAGGTCGAGCCGCTCTGGGTGGTGGTGAGCGGGACGCTGCCGACGAAGACGCCCTTCCCGCTGCCGTTCGCGGTCTGGAACTCCTCGTGGGTGGAGAGCACCGCGCCGGTGGCGGCGTCGGTGACCAGCCGCTGGCTGCTCGGCGTGCCGTCGGCCCGCTGGCCCGTGACGACCGTCTGGTACGCCAGCCGCGGGCTGCCGTCGGCCGCCCAGACCACCAGCGAGGCGGCGCCGGCGCCGTCGACCCGGCTGATCGCCGACTCGTCCTTGTCGGCGGCGATGCCCACGGTGGCCCGGACCGCGCCGAGCGCCTGGGCACCGGCCTTGTCGGCGGAGAGCGCCGGGGTGAGGCTCGGCAGCGAGAGCTGCCCGCTGAACGCCCGGTCCACCGAGGTGATCGAGCCGTTGGCCTTCTGGTGCACCACCAGGTCGCCGCCGAGGACCGGCAGGCCTCCCAGCGTCCGCTCGTAGCGCAGGTGGCGGGTGCCGTTGGCGTCGACGACGGCGTCCTTGGCGACCAGCCGCTCCTGGCCGCCGAGGGCGAGCGCCCGCGCCAGCGGCGCGGCCTCGCTGCCGGCCAGGGTGATCAGCGCGTCGTGCTGCTGCACCACCGACGGCGCGGCGGCCTGCGCCGGGGCGGCGGCGACCTGGATGGCGCCGGCGAGCAGGGCGGTGGCGGAGAGTACGGCTCCGGCTGTCAGCTTTCGCTTCACGTACGGGGTTCCTTCCACGAAACCGCGTGTGCGCGGTCACGCCGCGTACCGGGGCGCCGGGGTTGGCACCGTGGGGCGGTAGGGCGCTGACGTGCTGCTCCCGTGCGGTCCTGACGGCCGGTCGGTGGGTGGGGCGACGGCCGTCGAACGGGGCTTGGGCAGAAGCATGACAATGCAGGTCGTGAAAGGACAGGGCGCCACCGGCGATTGGCCAGGTCTCGCCAGCGCCGGTACGGGTGGTTCGGGTGCGTCGGGTGACCGGTTCGGGCGCTTTGTCCCGCTGGCGGGATCCCGCCAGTGGCCGCCCTTGCCGCCCGCCGCGCGCGTTGCTACGGAGGACACCGCCGACCGCGGACACGCGGACGCCCGGGGCCTCCCCTCCCAGTGAGGCCCCGGGCGTCCTTGGCGCGGACGTCAGTTGACGTTGACGCCGCTCCAGGCGGCGGCCACGGCCGCGTACTGGGTGCTGGTGGTGCCGTAGAGGTCGCCGGCGGCCTTGAGGGTCGCGGTGCGGGCGGCCTTGTAGTTGGTGGTGGAGGTGAAGTACACGGTCAGCGCGCGGTACCAGATGGCGGCGGCCTTGTCGCGGCCGATGCCGGTCACCGTGGAGCCGTTGGAGGTCGGGCTGTTGTAGCTGACGCCGTTGATGGTCTTGGCGCCGCTGCCCTCGGCCAGCAGGTAGAAGAAGTGGTTGGCCACGCCGGACGAGTAGTGGACGTCCACGTTGCCCACGCCGGAGGACCAGGAGTCGGCCGAGCCACCGTCCTTGGAGGGCTTGTCCATGTAGCGCAGCGGCGTCCCGTCGCCGTTGATGTCGATCTCCTCGCCGATCAGGTAGTCCGGCACGTCGGTCGCGAGGTTGGCGGAGAACTCGACCATGGTGCCGAAGATGTCCGAGGTGGCCTCGTTGAGGCCGCCGGACTCACCGGAGTAGTTGAGGCCCGCGGTGGCGGAGGTGACGCCGTGGGTCATCTCGTGGCCGGCCACGTCGATCTCGGTCAGCGGGTGGGTGTTGCCGTCACCGTCGCCGTAGGTCATGCAGAAGCAGGTGTCGTCCCAGAACGCGTTGACGTAGTTCTTGCCGTAGTGGACCCGGCTGGTGGCGCCGACACCGTTGTTCTTGATGCCGTTGCGGCCGAACGCGTTCTTGTAGAAGTCCCAGGTGGCCGCCGCGCCGAACTGGGCGTCCACGGCCGCGGACTGGGTGTTGGAGGCGAGGCCGGTGCCCCAGGCGTTGTCGGCGTCGGTGTACAGCGTGCCCGAGCCGGACGTGCGGCCCTTGAGGTCGCTGGTGGACTGGTTGCCGCGGGTGGCGTCCTTGAGCTGGTAGGTCGAGCCGCTCTTGGTGGTGGTCAGCGGGACGGTGCCGACGAAGACGCCCTTGCCGGTGCCGGTCGCGGTCTGCACCTGCTCGTGGGTGGAGAGCACCTCGCCGGTGGCCGCGTCGGTGACCAGCAGCTGGCTGCTCGGGGTGGAGTCGGCCCGCAGGCCCTGGACGACCGTCTGGTACGCCAGTCGCGGGTTGCCGTCGGCGGCCCAGACCACGAGCTTGGCGGCGCCCGTCTGGTGCACCTCCGTCAGCGGCGCCTCTTCCTTGTCGGCGGCGATGCCGACGGTGGACCGCACCGCGCCGGAGGCCTGCGCGGCCGCCTTGTCGGCCGGGATCGCCGGGGTGAGGCTCGGCAGGTCGATGGTCGCGCCGACGGCCTTGTCCACGGCCTTGACCGCGCCGTCGGCGGCCTCGTGCACCACGAGGTCGCCGCCCAGGACGGGCAGGCCGGCGAAGGTGCGCTCGAAGCGGAGGTGGCGGGTGCCGTCGGCGTCCACCACGGCGTCCTTGGCGACCAGTCGCTCCTGGCCGCCCAGGGCCAGTGCCTGCGCCAGCGGACCGACCTGACCGCTCGCCAGGGCGATCGCCGCGTCACGCTGCTGCGCGGCCTGCGCCTGGGCGGTGGGAGTCGGGGCGGCCTGGGCGGCGGTGGTACCCACCTGGATGACGCCGGTGAGCAGGGCGGTGGCGGAGAGTACGGCGCCGGCTGCGAGCTTTCGCTTCACGTACAGGTCCTTCCGGGGAAACCGCGGGTGCGCGGTCGCGCCGCGTCCCGGGGTGCCGGGGTTGGCACCGTTGGGGCGGGACGGGCGCTGACGTGCTGCTGCTCCGTGCGGTCGAGCGGCGGGCCACCGGTGAGTGGGGCGGTGACTGCCGGACGGGGCTGGGCGAAAGCATGACAATCCAACAAGTGAAATGACAGGTCTTGTTCATCGATTGGCCAGGTCTCGCCAGCCCGGCGGAAGGTAAACAGGGCGACAAATGCGGTCGAACCACCCGGCCTTGCAGCGGGTTACCGTCCGAACCGAGGCCTGCTCACGGGCCGAGCGCCCCTTCGGCGGCCGATCGGCCGCCGGCGAACGGCAGGTGGCGGGGGTTCACACCCCCGCAATCTCCTGGTACGGACCTGCGAGTCCCACTGGCGTGATCCCGCCACGTGTCGCGCTTGTCCACCATCAGGACGCCTGGTAACACCCGGCCGACCCGCCGGTACGGTAAGGGGCGTGGCCAAGCCCCTCGCACTCGACTTCGATCCGATCGCCCGCGCCGACGAGCTCTGGACCCGCCGCTGGGGCGGAGTCCCCTCGATGGCGGCGATCACCTCGATCATGCGCGCCCACCAGATCCTGCTCGCGCGGGTGGACGCCGTCCTCAAGCCGTACGGGCTGACCTTCGCCCGCTACGAGGCGCTGGTGCTGCTCACCTTCAGCCGGACCGGTGAGCTCTCGCTCTCCAAGGTCGGCGAGCGGCTGATGGTCCACCCGACCAGCGTCACCAACACCGTCGACCGCCTGGAGCGGGCCGGTCTGGTCGCCCGCCGGCCCAATCCGCTGGACGGCCGCGGGGTGCTCGCGACCATCACCGCCCGCGGTCGCGAGGTGGTGGAGGACGCCACCCGTGAGCTGATGGCGATGGAGTTCGGCCTGGAGGAGTACGGCGCCGACCAGTGCCGCGAGGTGTTCGAACTGCTCAGGCCGCTGCGGATCGCCGCCGGCGACTTCACCGAGCCGGACGCGGGGGCCGCGGAGTAGGGCGCTGCGCGGCGTACCCGTAAGCGGCGGCTACCCTCGTGGGAGCGGTGCGCGGATCCGGGCGTACCGGCCGATTCTGGCGAGCGAGGCGATGAAGAGTATGAAGGCGAACCCCCTGCTGGGCTGGTACCGGGCTTTGGCCGTCGCGACCGGTGTGGCCCTGCTCGTGTTCTGCGGCTTCATGGTCGCGAAGTACGGCTTCGACGCGGCCGAGGACGTGACCACCTACGTCGCGATGCTGCACGGCTACCTCTACATCGGGTACTTCGTGGTCACCTTCCTGCTCGGCCAGAAGCTCAAGTGGCCGCTGGGCCGGATGATCCTCACCCTGGCCGCCGGCTGCATCCCGTTCGCCTCCTTCGTCGCCGAGCGCCGGGTGGTCCGCGAGGCCGCCGAGCAGCTGCCGGCCGGTGGCGCGGCCCGGCAGACCGCCGGCGTCTGAGCCGCGCGCGGAGCCTTCGAGGGCGCCCCTCCCCGCACCGGGGAGGGGCGCCCTTCGGTTTCCTCCGGCCGGTTCCCCCGGCCGGCCCCTTCGGCGGTTCCCGGCGCGTTCGCCCCCGGTCGACCGGTGCTCCATCGACAATTACTAGGACGTCCGAGTAAATTGGTAGGACGTCCTAACAGCTGTGCCGCCCACGTGCCGTGGCGGCCGTACGGAGCGGAGTTCGGGGTCATGGACGCCGAGGAGATCGAGCGCGGCCGGCAGCGCTGGCAGCAGCGGTACGACAGCGCCCGCAAGCGGGACGCGGACTTCACCACTCTTTCCGGTGACGAGGTCGACCCGGTCTACGGCCCGCCCGCGGGGCAGCCGGTCGAGGGCTTCGAGCGGATCGGCTGGCCGGGCGAGTACCCGTACACCCGGGGCCTGCACGCCACCGGCTACCGGGGGCGGACGTGGACCATCCGCCAGTTCGCCGGCTTCGGCAACGCCGAGCAGACCAACGAGCGCTACCGGATGATCCTGGAGGCGGGCGGCGGCGGCCTCTCGGTCGCCTTCGACATGCCCACCCTGATGGGCTACGACTCCGACGACCCCAAGTCGCTCGGCGAGGTCGGGCACTGCGGCGTGGCGATCGACACGGCCGCCGACATGGAGGTCCTCTTCAAGGGGATCCCGCTCGGCGAGGTCACCACGTCGATGACGATCAGCGGCCCGGCCGTCCCGATCTTCTGCATGTACCTGGTGGCCGCCGAGCGCCAGGGCGTCGACCCGGCGGTGCTCAACGGCACGCTGCAGACGGACATCTTCAAGGAGTACATCGCCCAGAAGGAGTGGCTCTTCGCCCCCGAGCCGCACCTGCGCCTGATCGGCGACCTGATGGCCTACTGCGCCGAGGGCATCCCGGCGTACAAGCCGCTCTCGGTCTCCGGCTACCACATCCGCGAGGCCGGGGCGACGGCCGCGCAGGAGCTGGCGTACACGCTGGCGGACGGCTTCGCCTACGTCGAGCTGGGCCTCTCCCGGGGCCTGGACGTGGACGTCTTCGCGCCCGGTCTCTCGTTCTTCTTCGACGCGCACCTCGACTTCTTCGAGGAGATCGCCAAGTTCCGCGCCGCGCGCCGGATCTGGGCCCGCTGGATGCGCGACCGCTTCGGCGCCCGGACGGACAAGGCGCAGTGGCTGCGCTTCCACACCCAGACCGCCGGTGTCTCGCTGACCGCCCAGCAGCCGTACAACAACGTGGTGCGCACCGCCGTCGAGGCGCTCTCGGCGGTGCTCGGCGGCACCAACTCGCTGCACACCAACGCCCTGGACGAGACCCTGGCGCTGCCTTCGGAGCAGGCGGCCGAGATCGCCCTGCGCACCCAGCAGGTGTTGATGGAGGAGACCGGCATCACCAACGTGGCCGACCCGCTGGGCGGCTCCTGGTACGTCGAGGCGCTCACCGACCGGATCGAGGAGCAGGCCGAGGCGATCTTCCGCCGGATCCTGGACAAGGGCCGCGAGGACCACGAGATCGGTCCGATCACCTCCGGCATCCTGCGCGGGATCGAGGAGGGCTTCTTCACCGGCGAGATCGCCGAGGCGGCCTTCCAGTACCAGCAGGGCGTCGAGAAGGGCGAGAAGCGGGTCGTCGGGGTCAACTGCCACCCGCGCAGCGTCACCCCCGAGCTGGAGATCCTGCGGGTCAGCCACGAGGTCGAGCGCGAGCAGGTGCGCGTCCTGGCCGAGCGCAAGGCCGGGCGGGACGAGGCGGCGGTGCGGGCCGGGCTGGACGCGATGCTGGCGGCGGCGCGTTCGGGCGCGTCGATGATCCCGCCGATGCTGGACGCGGTCCGGGCCGAGGCGACCCTGGGCGAGATCTGCAACGCGCTGCGCGACGAGTGGGGGATCTACCGGGAGACCGCCTCCTTCTGAGCCGCTCCCCGGCGACCGGCCGGTCGACGACGCCGAGAACCGCCCCGCACGCTCCTGGCGCGCGGGGCGGTTCTCGGCGTCCGCTCAGTCCCCGGTGAGCCGGGGGAACGGCCCGAGCAGCAGATCGGTGAAGCGGCGGATCCACTCCGGGGTGATCGGCTCGCCGCTGACCAGCACCCGGTGCTCGACCGTGCCGGCGATGGTGTCGAAGATGATGTCGATCTCCTCGGCGGCCGTCGCCGTGTCGCAGTCCGGGGCGAGTTCGCCGCGTGCCTGGGCGGCCGCGCGGCCCTGTCGGACCAGGCGCTTCTGCGGGTCGACGATCGCCTCCCGGATCCGCCGCCGCAGCTGTCCGTCCCGGGTGCCCTCGGCGAACAGCGCGAGCAGGGCGGCCTGGGTCTCCGGGCGGGCCAGCAGATCGGCGAACTGGGCGACCACGGCCTCGATGTCGGCCCGCAGGCTGCCGAGGTCGAGCATCTCCAGCTCGTCGAAGAGGCTGGCGACGGCGTCCACGACCAGCTCGTTCTTGGAGGGCCAGCGGCGGTACAGGGTGGTCTTGGCGACCTTGGCGCGGGTGGCCACGTGGCCCATGGTCAGCCCGCCCCAGCCGAGTTCGGCCAGGGCCTCGCGGGTGGCGTCGAGGATGGCGGTGTCGGCGGCGGCGCTGCGCGGCCGCCCCTTGGCCCGGGTGGTGGTGCTGCCGGGGCTCTCCGGGGCGTCCGGGGGGTCCGCACGGCCCGCCGGACGTGCCGGGGTCACGGGGGACTGGGGGGCCGGCACCGGGCCTCCTTGCGATGTACTGGTAAGTAACATGGGTGGGGCAGGTAACGGTAGCGACTGTTCGCCGTCCCGGTCAGCCGGGGCGTGCGGGAAAGTGGGGCAGCTCACGTCCCGGGACGCCCGGAGGGGGTTGCGGCGGGGGCCCTCGGTCCAGTTACGCTACGACTCGTAGCGAAAGCAGTGACAACCAGGCGCCGCGATCCCGTGGGACGGGGGCGGCGCGGGTGCGGGTGGGGATCCGCGCCGAACGGTTCAGGCTACCGGGGGACGGGTCGTCCACCCCGGAATTCGGCGCCGCGCAGCCCGCGCGACGCGACTTTCCGGAGGTTGGTGCCCGTCAGCAGCACGGACGGGGGAGGATAGTGCCATGCAGCCACGGAATTCGCGTCTCAACAGCTCCGCTCTGCGCGGTGCGGTCGACCTCGCCGCAGTGAAGGCGGCCGGTGAGGCCGCCCAGAAGGCCGAGCAGGCCAGGGTCGAGCGGGCCCGCCAGGCGGCGGCCGCCGAGGCGGCCGGTGTCACCCCGGTCCAGTCCGCGTACCCGCTCGTCATCGATGTCACCGAGGACACCTTCGAGACCGAGGTCGTCCAGCGCTCCACCGAAGTGCCGGTGGTCATCGACTTCTGGGCCGAGTGGTGTGAGCCCTGCAAGCAGCTCAGCCCGATGCTGGAGCGGCTGGCCGAGGAGTACGCGGGCCGGATCGTGCTCGCCAAGATCGACGTCGAGGCCAACCAGCTGCTCACCCAGCAGTTCGGCATCCAGGGCGTGCCGGCCGTGATGGCCGTGGTGGCCGGCCAGTTGGTGCCGCTGTTCCAGGGCGCCGAGAGCGAGGCCAACGTCCGCAAGGTGCTGGACCAGCTGATCCTGGTCGCCGAGCAGCGCTTCGGCGTGGTCGGCGGCGCCGCCGCGCCGGCCGAGGCGTCGGGCGATGCCGAGCCGTACCCGCCGGAGGACCCGGCCCTGTCGGCCGCGCACGAGGCGCTGGACCGGGGGGACCTCGACGGCGCCATCCAGGCGTACCGGAACGTGCTGACCGACGAGCCGGGCAACACCGAGGCCAAGCTCGGCCTGGCCCAGGCGCAGCTGCTGCGCCGGGTGGAGGGGCAGGACCTGTCGACCGTCCGTGCGGCGGCCGCGGCCGACCCGAAGGACGTCGAGGCCCAGCTGCGGGCGGCCGACCTGGATCTGGTGGGCGGTCACGTCGAGGACGCCTTCGGGCGCCTGGTGGCCACCGTCGGACGGACCTTCGGCGAGGACCGGGACACCGTGCGGCTGCGGCTGCTGGAGCTGTTCGAGGTCATCGGGACCGATGACCCGAGGGTGACGGCCGCGCGCGGCGCGCTGGCCCGCGTCCTGTTCTGAGGGCCCTCGCCGGCCCCTGTCCGGCCCTCTTCTGGCACGGCGGATGACCTGCGGTGTCGCTGGCGATTTGGCGACAATCCGGTCATCGTGTCAGAGGTTTACCAAATCTTGACAACACCCGTGGGCGGTCACGTCATGTGACCGCCCACGGGTGTTTCGCTGGCGTTTCCGGCGGATTTCATCCTCACGGTTCCTTCAATTCATCACTCTGGGTGCACGGGTGGCCAATTCCATGATCGCCGCCGTCCGATGTTGGATTACCCGTCAGTAATGAACCCCTTGTGCTTCGCCCGGGATTCGAGCAGCATCGGCGACGCCCGGTCCCAGACTCCAACCCCCGACAGCCGGTCGGCGGGCGGAGCGAAGGATCCCCACCGGGTGAGCCGTCGGCCCCGGTCGACGGCGGGAGGGCAGGGGGGTGTCCGCGGTCCCACAGCGGTTCCTGTCCTTCGATCCGGCCGCGCGGCCCGCGCGGTCGCTGGTTGTCGCTCGGGGGTGATCGCCGATGTCGTCGGTCCTGCCCGCCGCCCCGCAGGGGCGGTCGGTGAAGGGACGGGAGTGCCGCTGTGTGCCGGCCGCTCCCGCGTCCGACGACGCCAACGGCGCTCTCCGCTACCGAGGACGTAGCTCTCTCCCATCCCAGGCCCCCACCGGTGCGGGTGCACCGCCGGGGAGCCGGAGATGTACGTCCTAGAAGGAGGACTCGCATGTCCCAGACCTACGGCAAGACCCGCTGGAAGCGCTTCGCCCTGGTGATGGTGCCCAGCCTCGCGGCCACCGCCGCGGTGGGCGTCGCACTGGCCAACAACGCGCTGGCGGCTTCGTTCAGCGTCTCCGGCCAGAACTTCAAGGTCTCCACGCAGGAGCTGCACGGTACGAACTTCGCGCAGTTCGGCTCGATCGACGCCGAGTCCAACGGCACGCCGCACCCGGTCGCCGTCTCGGCGTTCGACGAGGCCCGGATCAAGGGCCTCTGCCAGTCGGTGGTGACCGACCCGAACATCATCCCCGGCCTGCCGTGGAAGCTGCCGAAGATCACCCTCCGCCTGGAGGCCGGTCAGAGCGACGACCCGGAGAAGCAGGTCAGCGCCAAGAACCTGCTGATCGACCTCGACCAGCTCAACGCGGACGCCACCTTCACCAACATCAACATCGGCCAGGACGCCTCCACCCTGAAGGGCACCGCCACCCAGGGCTGGAAGTCCCGTCTCGGCACCGGCCTGCCCTCGGGCGGGACGGGCTTCGCCCAGGCCGCCGACAAGGCGGACCTGACCAACGTGCAGCAG
Organism: Kitasatospora sp. NPDC059327; assembly: GCF_042752535.1. Classification (NCBI taxonomy): domain Bacteria; kingdom Bacillati; phylum Actinomycetota; class Actinomycetes; order Kitasatosporales; family Streptomycetaceae; genus Kitasatospora; species Kitasatospora sp. NPDC059327. Next base: position 14,108 of record NZ_JBHYYB010000060.1, read on the forward strand.
ACCGCCTGGGCCACCTCGGCCGGCACCTTCAAGCTCCAGGGCCTGAAGCTCAACCTGCACACCGACGGCGGGCACGAGTGCTTCTAGGCCGTTGACCGGCGGCGGGCCCCGGCCCGCCGCCGACCGCGGTACCCGGGGGGCCGGGGCGGCGCGTGCCGCTCCCGGTCCTCCCCCTCCCGTTTTCGCCTCGTTCACACCATCGAGGAGCTGCATCGTGTCCAGCGCCCTTGCCGAGTACCGGCCCGCCGAGCACGAGAACCCCGCCCAGTGGGTGCGTCGGGTGTTCCGTACCTTCCGCCGGTCCCGGCCGTTCTACGGCGGCCTGCTGGCCATGATCGCCGGCGTCCCGATCATGTACTTCCCTTACGCCAAGCTGTCGTTGAGCGGCATGACCGTGCAGATGGCCACCACCGGTGGCGCCGGGTCGCTGATCATCGGCGTCCTGCTGATCGTGCTCGGGCTGACCGCCTGGTTCCAGCCGGCCGTCCGTTTCTTCGCCGGTGTCGCCACCTCGCTGCTGACCCTGGTCTCGATCCCGGTCTCCAACCTCTCCGGGTTCGGGCTGGCCCTGCTGCCGGGGCTGATCGGTGGTGGGCTGATGCTCGCCTGGGCGCCGAACCGGCCCGAGGACGCCGAGGCCGGCACCGCCGAGTCGACGGTCGCCGAGTCGACGGTCGCCGAGCCGCTCGCGCAGGCCGGGACCGCCGCGACCCTCGTGAAGTCCGGGCCCGCCGCGCCGACCGCCGCCGACACCTCCGCCGAGGGCGCCACCGCGCCGCTGCCGGTGGTCCCCGCGCAGGCCGAGCCGCCGGCCCCGGGGGCCGACCCGGCCGCCGCCGAGGCCGGCGTCCCGTCGCGGCAGACCGGTGACCAGAAGGAGGCACGGTGACCGGGTCGCAGGAGCCGCAGGCCGGGCCCGCGCTGCCGGAGCAACGCTCCGCGCGCCACGCGGCACCCCGGACGCCCGTCCGGATCCGGCTCAGAGGGCGGGCGCTGGCGATGGCCGCCGTGCCGACCGCGCTGCTGATGGCCGCGGCCTACACGCCGAACACCGCGATCGCCGAGACCTCCGCGGGCAAGCCGTGCGCCACCGCGCCGGAGACCGTCCCGGACGTCGCGCCGGTGGAGGAGACGCCCGTCCCCAAGGACGAGTTGACCCCGCTGCCCGGCCCGTCCGCCACCCCGACCGGGGCCGCCACGGCCGCGCCCACCGCCGTCCCGACGACGGTGCCGACACCCGGGCCGACCACCGCGCCCACGACCACCGCGCCCACGGCGGCGCCGACCGCCGCGCCCACCACCGCCGCGCCGAGCGGGCCGGCGGCGCCCGCGCCGACGACCGGGGCCGCGAAGCCCGCCCCCGGCGGGTCCGGCGGCGTGGTGCAGGCCGGGCTCATCGACGACATCGTCGGCGGCATCACCAATCTGATCCACCCGAGCGGTTCGCCCAGCCCGTCGGCGAGCCGGAGCACGGGCGCCGCGCAGACCCCGAGCCCGGGTACCGGCCAGGCCGTGGGAGCGGCCCCGTCCACGGCCGCGCCCGCGCCCGGCACCCGTGCGGCCGCCCCGGCGGCGCAGCCGTCCCAGGTCCCCCAGGCGCCGCCGTCCTCGGCCGCGCCGCAGACCCCGGCCGCGACCACCGCCGCCACGCAGCCCCCGGCGGCCGGGCGGACCACGCCCGCTCCGAAGGCGTCCACCAGTGGCAAGGCGAGCCCGAAGGCGGCGCCCGCGGCGGGTGCCGGCGGCACGCCCTCGCCGTCCGGTTCGCCGTCCGCCAACCCGAACTGCGAGGTGGACGCCCGCGGTCTGACGGCCGGCGCGCCCGCCTCCGGGCACGTCGTCCCGGAGCAGAACTGGACGCTGAGGACCAGCCGGCTGGGCCTGCACGGCGCGGTCTTCCACGGCGTCTACGACGTACGGACGCCCACCGGGACCAAGCGGGTACTGAAGTTCGTGGTCGACAGCGTGGACATCGAGAACCTCGACATGTCGACGTTGCAGGGCAACGGCAAGACCTTCCACGTCAAGGGGGCCCCGGGCTCGACCTCGACGATGCGCCAGGGGCCGGTCACCATGTACGTGGAGCGGCTCTCCGGGCACCTCTCGAAGCTGCTCGGCCTGCCGATCCCGATCGACCTGGGCGAGATCACCCTCACCCCGGACACCCTGCCGCGCTGGCTGTACGACCTGATCGGTGCCATCCCGATCCCGCTGGACCTCGAACTCACCGGTGTCACCGCCAAGCAGGCCGGCCAGTTCGGCGGCACGCTCAAGATCCCCGGCATGCACCTCTACAACGACGACGAGCCGTACAGCGACAAGTAGTCCGCAGACGCCCGTGGGGCGGCCCCTCCACTGAGGAGGGGCCGCCCCACGGGCGTCGTTGCGGACCGGGGTCTACTCGCTCCGGGTGCCCAGGTGGTGCACCTGGACCATGTTGGTGTTGCCGGGGACGCCGGGGGGCGAGCCGGCGGTGACGATGACGGTGTCGCCCTGGTCCAGCTGGCCGATCTTGAGCAGCTCGCGGTCGACCTGGGCCACCATCTCGTCGGTGGAGCCGACCTGCTCGGTGACGTGCGCCTCGACGCCCCAGCTCAGCGAGAGCTGGTTGCGGGTGGCGTTGTCCGGGGTGAAGGCGATCACCGGGATCGGCGAACGGTACCGGGAGAGCCGGCGCGCGGTGTCACCGGACTTGGTGAACGCGACCAGCGCCCTGCCGTTGAGGAAGTCGCCCAGCTCGCACGCGGCGCGGGCGATCGAGCCGCCCTGGGTGCGCGGCTTGCGGCCCGGGTTCAGCGGCTGGAGGCCCTGCGAGAGCAGCTCCTCCTCGGCCTTCTCGGCGATCCGGCTCATGGTGCGGACCGTCTCGATCGGGTACTTGCCGACGCTGGACTCGGCGGACAGCATGACCGCGTCGGTGCCGTCCAGGATCGCGTTGGCGACGTCGGAGACCTCGGCGCGGGTCGGGCGCGAGGCGTGGATCATCGACTCCATCATCTGGGTCGCGACGATCACCGGCTTGGCGTTCCTGCGGGCCAGCGTGATCAGCCGCTTCTGGACCAGCGGCACCCGCTCCAGCGGGTACTCGACGGCCAGGTCGCCGCGGGCGACCATGATGGCGTCGAAGGCGAGGACGATCTCCTCCATGGCCTCGACGGCCTGCGGCTTCTCGATCTTGGCGATGACCGGCACCCGGATGCCGACCTCGTCCATGACCTCGTGGACGTCCTTGATGTCGGCCGCGTTGCGGACGAAGGAGAGCGCGACCATGTCGACGCCCAGCTCCAGCGCGAAGCGCAGGTCGTCCTTGTCCTTCTCGGACAGGGCGGGCACGTTCACGGCCGCGCCGGGCAGGTTGATGCCCTTGTTGTTCGAGAGCACGCCGCCCTCGACGACCACGGTCTTGACCTGCGGGCCGTCGACGCTGACGACCTCCAGGGCGATGACGCCGTCGTTGATCAGGATCGGGTCGCCGGGCTTCACGTCGCCGGGCAGGCCCTTGTAGGTGGTCCCGCAGATGTGCTGGTCACCGGGGACGTCCTCGGTGGTGATGATGAACTCGTCACCGTTGTCGACGGTCACCGGACCGTTGGCGAAGGTGGCCAGGCGGATCTTGGGGCCCTGGAGGTCGGCGAGGACGCCGATGGCCTTGCCGGTGTCCTCCGAGACCTGGCGGACCTTTCGGTACCGCTCCTCGTGGTCCGCGTGGGTGCCGTGGCTCATGTTCAGTCGGGCGACGTTCATGCCCGCCTCGACGATGGCCTTCAGCTGTTCGTAGGAGTCCGTGGCCGGACCCAGGGTGCAGACAATTTTCGCTCGGCGCATATGGATCAGTCTATCCGTTCGTGTTATAGGTGCATTCGGCACGAAGCGTGAGGAATCGTCGACGAAGGATTCCGAGGGGCGAGACGACGGTGTGTCAGCCCCCGGACTTCCGGTGCACCAGGGCGAAGGCCTGCCGCGCGATCTCCAGTTCCTCGTCGGTGGGCACCACGGCGACCGCTACCCGGCCGTACGCGGGCGAGATGATCCGGGCCTCGCCGGAGCGCACCGAGTTCAGCTCGGGATCCACCGCGATGCCCAGCTCCGCCAGCCCGGCGGTGGCCGCGGCCCGCACCGGAGCCGCATTCTCGCCGACGCCGGCCGTGAACGCGATCGCGTCCACCCGGCCGAGCACCGCGTAGTAGCCGCCGATGTACTTGCGCAGCCGGTGGATGTAGGCGTCGAACGCCAGCCGGGCGTCCGCGTCGCCCTCCTCGGCCCGCCGCATGATCTCGCGCATGTCGTTGTCGCCGCACAGCCCCAGCAGGCCGCTTCGACGGTTGAGCAGATTGTCGATCTCGTCGACCGAGAGCCCGCCGACCCGGTGCAGGTGGAACACCACGCCCGCGTCGATGTCACCCGAACGAGTGCCCATCACCAGGCCCTCCAGCGGTGTCAGGCCCATCGAGGTGTCCACGCAGCGGCCGCCGGCGACCGCCGAGGCGGAGGCGCCGTTGCCCAGGTGCAGGACGATCACGTTCACCTCGGCCGGGTCCTTGCCGAGCAGCCGGGCGGTGGCCCGCGAGACGTACTGGTGCGAGGTGCCGTGGAAGCCGTAGCGGCGCACCCGGTGCTCGTCCGCGACCGCCTTGTCCACGGCGTACCGGGCCGCGTACTCCGGCATCGAGGCGTGGAAGGCGGTGTCGAACACGGCGACCTGCGGCAGGTCCGGGCGCAGCGCGCGGGCCACCTCGATGCCGGTGATGTTGGCCGGGTTGTGCAGCGGGGCGACGGGTATCAGCCGGCGGATCTCCGTGAGCACCTCGTCGGTGATCACGGTCGGCTCGGTGAACCGCAGCCCGCCGTGGACCACCCGGTGGCCGATCGCGGCCAGCTCGGGGGAGTCCAGCCCGACGCCGTCGGCGGCCAGCTCCTCGGCGACGGCCTTCAGGGCGGCGGAGTGGTCGGGGAAGACCTGGAGCGTCTCGCGCTTCCCGCCGGTGCGCGGGGTGTGCGCCAGCCGGCCGTTCGCCTCGCCGATCCGCTCGACCAGGCCGGCCGCCGGCCGGGTGCCGTCCAGCATGTCGATCAGCTGGTACTTCACCGACGAGGAGCCGGCGTTCAGGACCAGGACGCGGGTGCCTTCACTCATACCGGGGCTCCTTCGGTGCGGTCCTGCGACGGGGCGGCGGGCGCCTGTGGGAGGCCGTGCTCCTGCGACTGGATGGCGGTGATCGCGACGGTGTTGACGATGTCCTCGACGAGCGCGCCGCGGGACAGGTCGTTGACGGGCTTGCGCAGCCCCTGGAGGACCGGTCCGACCGCCACCGCGCCGGCCGAGCGCTGGACCGCCTTGTAGGTGTTGTTGCCGGTGTTGAGGTCCGGGAAGATCAGCACGGTGGCCCGGCCGGCGACCGGCGAGCCCGGCAGCTTGGTGGCCGCGACGTGGGCGTCCACCGCCGCGTCGTACTGGATCGGGCCCTCGACCAGGATGTCCGGCCGCAGCTCGCGGACGAGTTCGGTGGCCTTGCGGACCTTGTCGACGTCCGCGCCGGATCCGGAGGTGCCGGTGGAGTAGGAGAGCATCGCGACCCGGGGCTCCACGCCGAACTGGGCGGCGGTGGCGGCGGACTGGATGGCGATGTCGGCGAGCTGCTGGGCGTTCGGGTCGGGGTTGACCGCGCAGTCGCCGTAGACCAGCACCTTGTCGGCCAGGCACATGAAGAAGACCGAGGAGACGATCGCGGCGCCCGGCGCGGTCTTGATCACCTCGAAGGCGGGCCGGATGGTGGCGGCGGTGGAGTGCACCGCGCCGGAGACCATGCCGTCGGCGATGCCCTCCTGGACCATCAGGGTGCCGAAGTAGCTGACGTCGGTGACGACGTCCAGCGCCAGTTCGACGGTCATCCCCTTGTGGGCGCGCAGCTTGGCGTACAGCTCGGCGAACTGCCGGCGCAGCGGACTGGTGGCCGGGTCGACGATCCGGACCCGCGCCCGGTCGGCCGCCGGGTCCCCGTCGGCCCGGCCCGCCTCCGGGAGGCCGATGCCGAGGGCGGCGGCCTTGCGGCGGACGGTGTCGGCGTCGCCGAGCAGGGTGAGGTCGCAGATGTTGCGGCGGAGCAGCACCTCGGCCGCGCGCAGGACCCGCTCCTCGGTGCCCTCGGGGAGGACCACGTGCCGGCGGGCCGCCCGGGCCCGCTCCAGCAGCGCGTGCTCGAACATCATCGGGGTGACCCGCTCGGACCGGCCGACCTCGATCCGAGTGGTCAACTCGGCTGTGTCGACGTGGAGTTCGAAGAGGCCCAGGGCGATCTCGGCCTTCCGCGGGCTGGCCGCGGAGAGCTTGCCCTCCAGGTGGGTGAGGGCGGCGGCGGTGAGCCAGCTGCCCTCGGGGACCACGGCGACCGGGGTGCCGGGGGCCAGTCGGGCGGCCAGCGCCATCACGTTCGGCCCGGGGTGCTGGCCGAGCGTCAGCAGCACGCCGGCGATCGGCGGGGCGCCGGCGGCGTGTGCGGCCAGCGAGCCGATCACCAGGTCGGCACGGTCCCCGGGGGTGACCACCAGGGCGCCCTCGGTCAGCGCGTCCAGGAAGGTCGGCAGCATGGCGCCGCCGAAGACGAAGCCGCGGACGTCGCGGGCCAGCCCGGCCGCGTCGCCGATCAGGACCTCCGCGCCGGTGGCCTCGACCAGCTGCGCGACGGTCGGCGCGGCCAGCGCCGGCTCCTCGGGGATGACGTACGCGGGGATCGGCAGCTTCTCGGTGAGCGTGCGCCGGATCCGCTGCTTGGCGCCGGGGGCGACCCGGTTGGCGACCATCGCCAGCGTCTCGCAGCCGAGGTCGGTGTAGGCCCGGTGGGCGTTGCGGACCTCGGCGATCACCGCCGCCGGGTCCTCGGAGTGGCCGCCGACCACCGGCAGCACGGCGGCGCCGAACTCGTTGGCGAGCCGGGCGTTGAAGGCCAGCTCGTCGGGGATGTTGGTGTCCGCGAAGTCGGTGCCGAGCACCAGGACGGCCTGGCAGCGCCGCTCCAGCGCCCGGAACCGGTCGACCAGGGTGGACACCAGCTCGTCCTGACCCTGGGCGGCCTGCAGGGCGGCCGCCTCCTCGTAGGTGAGCCCGTACAGCTCGGCGGCGGGCAGCTCCACCCGGTAGCGGGTGCGGAGCAGTTCGACGACGTGGTCGGAGCCGCGTTCCCCGGGCGCGTGGGCGTGCACCAGGGGCCGGAACACCCCGACCCGGTCCACCTGGCGGGTGAGCAGTTCCATGACCCCGAGTTCGACCGCCTGCCGGCCGTCCCCCCGGTCGATCCCGGTCACGTACACGCTGCGCGCCACGTGGGTCTCTCCGTCCCTCGTCTCAGCAAGTGGTCATATCGACCATACCTTCGCACCGCGAACGCCAGTTCGCGAGCAGAACCACCCAAGGGGGGCAAGGGGCGGAGGTCCCGTGGGAGGCGGTTGCGGGTGGCTGTGGTCTTGATGTACCTACATGCCGTAGGTACATTGATCGGTATGGAGACCATGGGACTGCGCGAGTTGAACCAGAACCCGTCCAAGGCGGTCGCGCGGGTCCGGGCCGGCGCGACGATCGTCGTCACCGACCGCGGGCGACCGGTGATGAGATTGGTGCCGGAGACGGCTCCGGAGAGCGTCCTCGACCGGATGGTCGCGGCCGGCGAGATGACCCCGCCCGCCGAGCGCGGCATGCCGGAGCTCGACCTCGACCTGCTGCCGGGAGTCGGCAGTCTTTCGGACCTGCTGGTGGAAGACCGTGACCGGGGGCGGAACCGTTGATCTACTTGGACTCCTGCGCCCTGCTCAAGTTCATCAAGCCGGAGCCGGAGACCGCGGCCCTGCGCTCCTGGCGGCAGAGCCTTCCGGAGGGCGTCGAGCTGATCACCAGCGAGCTGGCCCGCCTGGAGATCACCCGGACGCTGGTGTGCGCGGGGCTCGCGCACCAGCTCGTCCCGTACCACGTCGACCAGGCGCTCCGGGGGGTCTACCGGGTGGATCTCAGCAGTGCCGTGCTCGGCAGGGCGCTGGCCTACCGCACACCGCGCCTCGGGTCACTGGACGCGCTGCACCTCGCCAGCGCGGATCCGTTCCGGGCCGAGCTGACCGACTTCGTCACGTACGACCGGGAGCTGGCCCATGCGGCCGAGGAGCTCGGCTTCCCGGTCTCCGCCCCGCTCTGACCGGCCGGTCGGAGCGCGGCGCCGGCCGGTGCCGGGCGCGACGGCCCGGCACCGGCGGGGTGTCCTCACGCCGGGCGGAGCCAGAGGGTGGCGAGCGGGGGCAGGACGAGTTCGGCGCTGCGGGGCTGGTCGTTCCAGGGGACGCTCTCGGCCTTGACCGGGCGCGAGTTGCCGATGCCGGCGCCGCCGTAGCTCTCGGCGTCGGTGTTCAGCACCTCCTCCCAGAGCTGGTCGCGGCCGTCGAGGGCTGGCAGGCCGACCCGGTGGCCGTGCCGGACGACGGGGGAGAAGTTGCAGACGGCGACCAGCGGTGTGCCGTCGGCGGCGTACCGGACGAAGGAGAGCAGGTTGTCCTCGGCCGCGCCGCCGTCCAGCCAGCGGAAGCCGTCCGGCGTGGTGTCCTGCTCCCAGAGCGCGGGGGCGTCGAGGTACTGGCGGTTGAGGTCGCGGACCAGGCGGCGCACCCCGAGGTGGTCCGGGGCGGCCGGCCAGGTCTGCTCGTCGAGCACCCACCACTGCGGGCCCTGCTCGTGGTCCCACTCCGCCCCCTGGGCGAACTCCTGTCCCATGAAGAGGAGTTGCTTGCCCGGGTGGGCCCACATGAAGCCCAGGTAGGCGCGGTGGTTGGCGCGCTGCTGCCACCAGTCGCCGGGCATCTTGGAGACCAGCGCCTGCTTGCCGTGCACCACCTCGTCGTGCGAGATCGGCAGGACGTAGTTCTCCGAGTAGGCGTACACCATCGAGAAGGTGATCTCGTTGTGGTGGTACTTGCGGTGCACCGGCTCCTTGGACATGTAGACCAGCGAGTCGTGCATCCAGCCCATGTTCCACTTCAGGCCGAAGCCCAGGCCGCCGCTGTCGGTGGGCCGGGTGACGCCGGTCCAGGCGGTCGACTCCTCGGCGATGGTGACCACACCGGGGCAGCGCCGGTAGACGGTGGCGTTCATCTCCTGGAGGAAGGCGGCCGCGTCCAGGTTCTCCCGGCCGCCGTGCTGGTTGGGCGTCCACTCGCCGCCCTCGCGGGAGTAGTCGAGGTAGAGCATCGAGGCGACGGCGTCCACCCGCAGGCCGTCGATGTGGAACTCCTCGCACCAGTACACCGCGTTGGCGACCAGGAAGTTGCGCACCTCGGTCCGGCCGTAGTCGAACTCCAGGGTGCCCCAGTCCGGGTGCTCGGCGCGCAGCGGGTCGGCCGGCTCGTACAGCGGCTCGCCGTCGAAGCGGGCGAGGGCGAAGTCGTCCTTGGGGAAGTGCGCGGGCACCCAGTCGACGATCACGCCGATGCCGTGCCGGTGCAGGGTGTCGACCAGGTGGCGGAAGTCGTCGGGGCCGCCGAGCCGGGCGGTGGGCGCGTAGTAGCCGGAGACCTGGTAGCCCCAGGAGCCGCCGAAGGGGTGCTCCATCACCGGCATGAACTCCACGTGGGTGAAGTTCAACTCCTTGAGGTAGGAGGGGAGTTCGTCGGCGATCTCCCGGTAGGTGGTGAGGTCGGGCCGCCAGGAGGGCAGGTGCAGCTCGTACACCGACATCGGTGCCCGGTGGTGCGCGGCGCGGGCCCGGCGGGCCATCCACTCGCCGTCCTGCCAGCGGTAGGAGGAGGAGGTGACGACCGAGGCGGTACCCGGCGGGCACTGCGCCGCCCGCGCCAGCGGGTCGGCCTTGTCGAGCACCCAGCCCTGCCGGGTGTGGATCTCGTACTTGTACTGGGTGCCCTCGGCCAGGCCCGGCACGAACAGCTCCCAGACGCCGGAGGAGCCCAGCGAGCGCATCGGGTACGCGGTGCCGTCCCAGTGGTTGAAGTCCCCGATCAGCCGGATGCCCACCGCGTTCGGCGCCCAGACCGCGAAGGCGGTGCCGGGCACCCCGTCGACGGTGCGCACGTGCGAGCCGAGCGCCTGCCAGAGCTGCTCGTGCCGGCCCTCGGAGATCAGGTGCAGGTCCAGCTCGCCGAGCGTGGGCGGGGTGCGGTAGCCGTCGTGCTGCCGCAGCGGCTCGCCGCCGGGGTACGTCACCAGCAGCCGGTAGTCGGGCACCTCGGTGCCGGCCAGCAGGCCGGTGAAGAGACCGTTCTGCTGGTGGGTGAGTTCGGCCGGGCCGTGCGCGGTCTCCACCACCACCCGCTCGGCGAACGGGCGCAGCACCCGGATCGCGGTGCCGCCGTGCACCGGATGGGCGCCGAGCAGGGCGTGCGGGTCGTGGTGCAGGCCGGCGACCAGCCGGTCCACCTCGGCCGGCGGCAGCGGCGCCTCGGGCAGCCGCAGTGCTCCGGGCGGGGCAGCCGGGCCGTCGTCGGCGCCGTCCGGGCCGGTCAGGAGGTCGGCCAGGGGCCCGGCCGGGAGGTCGGCCGGAGGCTCGGCGGCCGTGTCGGCGGAGGGGGTCGGGCGGCGCGGTCCGGCCCGCCGGGCCGCCGCCGAGGGCTCGCGCTGGGGGGAGTCCGGGCCCGCCAGGAAGGTGGCAGGCACGGTACGGGGGGTGCGGCCGGGCGGGTCGAGCGGCGTCACGGCGTGGTCCTCCTGCGGAATCGGGGTGGCCGGGGGCGTCGGTGGCGGGGCGGGCGCGGAGCGGGTCGGGCGGCGGGCCGTCAGACGGTCAGGGCCAGTCGGTTGATCGCGGCCAGCGGGATCGGCAGCCAGCCGGGCCGGTGACGGGCCTCGTAGACCACCTCGTACACCGCCTTGTCGATCTCCAGGGCGCGCATCAGCTCGGGCGAGGCGGCCGGGTCGGTGCCGCCGCCGGCGGTGTAGCCGGCGCAGAAGGCGGTGCGGTTGCGCTGTGCCCAGGCGGCGGCGAGGTGGGCCAGCTCGGGGTCGGGCGGCGCGCCGGCCAGCAGGTGGGCGGCCGCGTAGTCGAAGGAGCGGAGCATCGCGGCGACGTCGCGCAGGGCGGTCTGCGGTTCGCGCCGTTCGGCGACGGACTTGGCCGGCTCGCCCTCGAAGTCCAGCAGGACCCAGCCGTGCGGGGTGCGCATGGCCTGCCCGAGGTGGAGGTCGCCGTGGATCCGCTGGACCGGCATGCCGTCCGGGTGGGCGTCGGCGAGTTGCTGGAACGCGGTGCGCAGCGCGGCCCGGTAGCGGAGCAGCCCGGGCACGGCGGCCACCGCGCTGTCGAGGCGGTCGGCCATCGCGGTGGCCAGTTGCCGGGTCTGGGTGCGGTCCAGCCGGGTGACCGGCATCGAGCGGGCCAGGACCCGGTGGACCTCGGCGGTGGCCCGGCCGAGCCGGTGCGCCTCGATCGCGAAGTTGCCCGGCGACGGGTCGCCCTTGAGCCGGCCCACCTGGTCCAGGGCCAGCTCCCAGCCGTCCTCGGCCTCCGGCAGGTAGCGCTGGAGCAGTCCGAGGGTGGCCGGCTCGGCGCGCTCCAGCCGGCTCTCGAACCAGGCCGCGACCCGGGGGATCCGGGTCGAGCCGGCCCGGGAGAGCGCCAGCGAGAGCTCCAGGTCGGGGTTGGTGCCGGGGTGGATGCGGCGGAACAGCTTGAGGATGTACGAGGTGCCGTAGATGACCGAGCTGTTGGACTGTTCGGCGGTGGAGGCGCGCCCGGGGAGGTTGGTGGGCAGCCCGGAGCCGGGGGTGCGGCGGAACGACAGCGAGCCGAACCGGTCGCCGGTGGCCAGGTGTTCCAGCAGCCGTCCGGTCAGCTCCGGGTCGTGCACCGCGTCGTAGAGCGCCGCGCCGTCGTACGGGCCCTGGTTGAGCCGGCCGAGGACGGCGGTCGGCTCGATGTCGGCCGGACCCTCCGAGCGGATGCCGAGCAGCAGCTGGTAGATGTCCCCGTGCGGAGCCCCGGCGGTGGTGGCGTGCTCGACCCGCAGCAGCAGGTGCAGCAGGGCCGGGTCGCCGACCTGGAGCGGGGTGCCGACCACGGGGGTGAGGCCGGTGATGGGCCGTCCCTTGCCGGCGTACCAGCGCTGGGTGGGGAGCCACTCGGCGATCAGCGGCAGGGCCGCCTGGACGAGTTCGCTGACCCCCAGGGCGGTTCTCCGGGCCGCGGCGCCGCGGGTGCCCACCGGCGCGGGGCCGGTGGGGGTGTCGCGGTGCACATGGGCTTGAGAACGGGAGGTTTCGGACATGACTCCCTTTCCCCGGAAGCGGGCGGACTGCCCGACGGGTCTGGCCGGGTCCGTCAGTCTTCCGGATTTCGGCGGCGCGGCGGCGACGGCACGCGAGCGGGGCTCAGGTGTCACGCCTTCGTGTGGGTGGCCGTTGGGCTGTTCTCCGTACGCGGTGGTGCAGAGACCTCCGGGGGCGCGGGGGTGTTCAACTCGCGCGCCCCCGGAGGGTTTGGTGAGGCGGGTGCTCCTGGCGGATCGTTACTTCGATCGCCTGGCGCCGCTCAGGCGCGCGGGCTGCCGGAGCTGGAACCAGTAGAAGCCGTGTCCGGCGAGGGTGAGCAGGTACGGCCACTCGCCGATCGAGGGGAAGCGCACCCCGCCGATCAGCTCGACCGGGTACCGCCCTCCGTACTGCCGCAGGTCGAGTTCGGTCGGCTGCGCGAACCGGGAGAAGTTGTTCACGCACATGACCAGGTCGCCCTCGTGCTCGCGCACGAAGGCCAGGACCGCGGGATTGCTGGAGGGCAGTTCGGTGTACGTGCCGAGACCGAACGCCGGGTTGAGCTTCCGGATCTCGATCATGCGACGCGTCCAGTGCAGCAGTGAACTCGAACTGGTCTGCTGCGCCTCGACGTTGGTCACCTGGTAGCCGTACACCGGATCCATGATGGGCGGCAGACTGAGCCTGCCCGGGTCGGCGGACGAGAAACCCGCGTTGCGGTCCGGGGTCCACTGCATCGGCGTGCGCACGCCGTCCCGGTCGCCCAGCCAGATGTTGTCGCCCATCCCGATCTCGTCCCCGTAGTACAGCACCGGGGAGCCCGGCAGGGAGAGCAGCAGGGCGGTGAACAGTTCGATCTGGTTGCGGTCGTTCTCCAGCAGCGGGGCCAGCCGGCGGCGGATGCCCACGTTGGCGCGCATCCGGGGGTCCTTGGCGTACTCCGCGTACATGTAGTCGCGCTCCTCGTCGGTGACCATCTCCAGGGTCAGCTCGTCGTGGTTGCGCAGGAAGATGCCCCACTGGCAGCCGTGCGGGATGCGCGGGGTCTTGGCGAGGATCTCCGACACCGGGTAGCGGGACTCCCGGCGGACCGCCATGAAGATGCGCGGCATCACCGGGAAGTGGAACGCCATGTGGCACTCGTCGCCGCCGGAGGCGAAGTCGCCGAAGTAGTCGACGACGTCCTCCGGCCACTGGTTGGCCTCGGCGAGCAGCACGGTGTCGGGGTAGTTGGCGTCGATCTCCTTGCGGACCCGCTGGAGGAACTCGTGCGTCTCCGGCAGGTTCTCGCAGTTGGTGCCCTCGCGGGCGAACAGGTACGGCACGGCGTCCAGCCGGAAGCCGTCGATGCCGAGGTCGAGCCAGAACCGCAGTCCGGCGATCATCTCGTCCTGGACCCGGGGGTTGTCGTAGTTGAGGTCCGGCTGGTGGGAGAAGAAGCGGTGCCAGAAGTACTGCTTGCGCACCGGGTCGTAGGTCCAGTTGGAGGTCTCGGTGTCGACGAAGATGATCCGGGCGTCCGGGTACTGCTTGTCGTCGTCGGCCCACATGTAGAAGTCGCCGTACGGGCCGTCCGGGTCCTCCCGGGAGGCCTGGAACCAGGGGTGCTGGTCGCTGGTGTGGTTCATGACGAAGTCGATGACCACGCGCATGCCGCGGGCGTGCGCGGCGTCCACGAACTCCATGAAGTCGGCCAGGTCGCCGAACTCCGGCAGGACCGACTTGTAGTCCGCGACGTCGTACCCGCCGTCGCGCAGCGGCGAGGCGAAGAACGGCGGCAGCCAGAGGCAGTCGACCCCGAGCCATTGGAGGTAGTCGAGCTTGGACGTGAGCCCCCTGAGGTCCCCGATCCCGTCGCCGTTGCTGTCCTGGAAGGACCGCACCAGGACCTCGTAGAAGACCGCACGCTTGAACCACTCCGGGTCCAGGTTCTTCTTCGAGGTCTCGGGGAAGGTGTCGGGCACGGGCTCGTTCACTGTCACGCTGGGTTCCTCCGAACCGTGAGGAGGTGAGCCGGCTCGGCTGAGGGATCGAGCCGGACGTAGTTGTGCCGGCCCCAGGTGTAGGCGGCGCCGGTGAGTTCGTCGTGCACCGCGAACGGGCCGTCCCCGTCGAGGGTGACGGTGGCTTCCTGGGCGTGGTGCGGGTCGAGGTTGACCACCGTGATGACGTGGTCGGTCAGGCCGTCGGCCGTGGTGGCGGTCTTGGAGAAGGCGAGCACCTGGTCGTTGTCGGTGGAGTGGAAGCGCAGGCCGCGCAGCTGCTGGAGCGAGGGGTGCCGGCGGCGCAGCCGGTTCAGCACGGTGAGCAGCGGGGCGAGGCTGTCGGTGCGGGTCCAGTCGCGGGGCCGGAGTTCGTACTTCTCGGAGTGCAGGTACTCCTCCGAGCCCGGGTGGGCCGGCTCGTCCTCGTACAGCTCGTAGCCGGCGTAGACGCCGTAGCTGGGGGAGAGGGTGGCGGCCAGCACGGCGCGGATCGCGAATCCGGCCCGGCCGCCGGTCTGCAGGTAGGCGTGCAGGATGTCCGGGGTGTTGGCGAAGAAGTTCGGCCGCATGTAGGCGGCGGCGTCACCGGAGAGCTCGGTGAGGTACTCGACGAGCTCCTGCTTGGTGGTGCGCCAGGTGAAGTACGTGTACGACTGGTGGAAACCGATCTTTCCCAGCGTCTGCATCATCGCGGGCCGGGTGAACGCCTCCGCCAGGAACACCACGTCCGGGTCGGTGCGGGCGATGTCGGCGAGCACCTTCTCCCAGAACAGCACCGGCTTGGTGTGCGGGTTGTCGACCCGGAAGATCCGCACGCCGTGGGTCATCCAGAACCGGAGGACGCGGAGCGTTTCCTTGACGATTCCGTCCATGTCCTGGTCGAAGTTGATCGGATAAATATCCTGGTACTTCTTCGGCGGGTTCTCGGCATAGGCGATGGTGCCGTCGGCGCGGTGGCTGAACCATTCCGGGTGCTTGTTCACCCAGGGGTGGTCCGGAGAACACTGGAGCGCGAAGTCCAGGGCCACCTCCAGGTGCAGCGCCTCGGCCTCGGCGACGAAGTGGTCGAAGTCCTCGATGGTGCCGAGGTCGGGGTGGACGGCGTCGTGACCGCCCTCCGGCGAGCCGATCGCCCAGGGTGAGCCGACGTCGTGCGGACCGGCCGTCAGGGTGTTGTCCGGGCCCTTGCGGAAGGCTCGCCCGATCGGGTGGACCGGTGGCAGGTAGACCACGTCGAAGCCCATCGCGGCGACGGCGGGCAGCCGCTCGGCGGCGGTGCGCAGGGTGCCCGAGCGCGGCGGTTCGACGCCGGCCGGGTCGACCACCGCGCCCTCCGAGCGGGGGAAGAACTCGTACCAGGAGCCGTACAGCGCGCGCTCGCGGTCCACCTGCAGGGGGAGCGGGCGGGAGGCGCTCACCAGTTCGCGCAGCGGGAAGCGGGCCAGCAGGTCGAGCACCTCGGGGGCGAGCGCCGCGGCCAGCCGGGACAGCGGCGGCAGGCCGGTGTCGCGCAGCGCGTCGACCGCGGCCAGCAGGTGCGCCCGGCCCTCCTTCTTCGGCACGCCGCCGGCGGCCCGCTCCAGCAGCAGCGCGCCCTCCTCCAGGACCAGCGCGGTGTCGATTCCGGCGGGCAGCTTCACCGCGGCCACCTTGCGCCAGGTGGCGAGCGGGTCGCTCCACGCTTCCACCAGGTAGGACCAGCGGCCCGGCGCGGTCGGGGTGACCTGGGCGCCCCAGCGGTCGGTGCCCTCGGCGAGTTCGCGCATCGGCGTCCACGGGCCGCTGCGGCCGCGCGGGTCGCGCAGGACGACGTTGGCGTTCACCGCGTCGTGCCCCTCCCGGAACACGGTGGCGGTGACCGAGAAGGTCTCGCCGACCACCGCCTTGGCCGGGCGACGGCCGGCGTCGACGAGGGGGCTGACGTCCAGGACGGGGATGCGGCCGATCACGGTGTCGCTCTCTGTCGTCTTGCGGGCGGCGGGTTTGCGGGCAGCGGTCTTGCGGGCGGCCGGCTCGCGGTCGGTCGCCCCGCGGGCGGCCGTGGTGCGGGCGGGCGCCCGGCGGGTCGTCGGGCCGGCCTTCGCGGTGGTGGCGCGCCCGGTGGCGGTGGCCCCGGTACCGCTGCCGGTGGTGGCGGCGGCGGTGGCCTCGGCGTCGGTGGCGGTACGGCGCGTGGTGGCGCGTCCGCGGGGTGTCGCCGGCCGGTCCTCCTCGGCCCCGGGTTGTCGGGCCGGTTCGGTCTGCCGCTCCGTACGGATAGCCCCGGCCCCCCGGGGTCCCGGCATCGCCGCGTCTGTCCGAGTGTCAGAATCCATCCGTCCGGCGGATTCCGCGACCGCTGCGTCGTGGCTGTCGGCCACCGGTGTGGACTGGTCCCGCGTGTCGCCGTGCATGCCAAACTCCTGCCCGAGATCGGCGGCAGCTCCCGCGGGCCGGCCGGCCGGGGGGAGTACCGGGAGGACTGCTGGGTGGGGAGGACGTGCGACCGGAAGCCTGCCCGCGCCGCCGTCCCCGGCAACCTGCCCCGCTCCCGCCGAGCCCATGGAGGGGCGCCCGAGAGCCCGCGCGCGTCCCGGCGCACGCCTCTCGGGGCACGCCCCTGGGCGACCCAACCCACCCGTGAACGAGCAGGCCGAGTTCGAGGACACGCATCGGTGCGCGGTGAGCGCCGAATGGGCTAAGAAGGTTGGGAATCGATCAACGCGAAAAGGATTCGGACGTGCTGCTTCAAGGAGGGCGCCACCCGTCGCCGCACTCCCCACAGCTCCCACGACCTTGGTTCATAGTCGCACCGGCGACAAGACTTTTGCAGCGGTACGACAGTAGTTTCGGGCTTTGTCCGGGGCGGCTCCACCGGTGGAAATGGATCTGTTCCGCAGTGTTCACGCATTGGTAGCGCGTTCCGCCGGAACGTGCGCCGCGCGCGCCCCCTGTGCAGCCCAATGCGCCGAATGCGATCTCATCAATAGGCCGAACGGAGGCCCAATAGCCCACTTGACGCACCGTCATGACAGTCGCCGGGGCTACGCTTCACGCCGTGAAGGCAATCCGCAGATTCACCGTCCGCACCGTCCTGCCCGAACAACTCCAGCCGTTGCACGAGCTGGCCCTCAACCTGCGCTGGTCCTGGCACCCCGAGACCAGGGACCTCTTCCGGTCCGTGGACCCGGAGGTCTGGGCGGCCACCGGGGAGGATCCGGTGCGCCTCCTGGGAGAGGTCCCGGCCGCCCGGCTCGCCGCGCTCGCCGCCGACCGCCGGTTCCTGCGCAGACTCGGCGACCTCGCCGACGACCTGCGGGAGTACCTGGCCGGCCCGCGCTGGTACCAGGCCGCCCAGCACGGCCTCGACCAACCGGTGGCCGGTGGCTCGCAACCCGCCGCCATCGCCTACTTCTCGCCCGAGTACGGCATCGCCGCGGCGCTGCCGCAGTACTCCGGCGGGCTCGGCATCCTGGCCGGCGACCACCTCAAGGCGGCCAGCGACCTCGGCGTCCCGATCATCGGGGTGGGGCTGTTCTACCGGCACGGCTACTTCCGGCAGTCGCTCAGCCGGGACGGCTGGCAGCAGGAGCGCTACCCGCTCCTCGATCCGGACGAACTCGCCGTCACGCTGCTCCGGGAGGGTGACGGCGCGCCCTGCCGGATCGACCTCGCGCTGCCCGGCGGCCGCACGCTCGCCGCGCACGTCTGGCGGGCCCAGGTCGGGCGGGTGCCGCTGCTGCTGCTCGACTCCGACATCGAGGCCAACTCGCCGGCCGAGCGCGACGTCACCGACCGGCTGTACGGCGGCGGCAGCGAGCACCGGCTGCTCCAGGAGATGCTGCTCGGCATCGGCGGCGTCCGCGCGGTCCGCGCCTACTGCCGGCTCACCGGTCACCCCGCCCCCGAGGTCTTCCACACCAACGAGGGCCACGCCGGCTTCCTCGGCGTCGAGCGGATCCGCGAGCTGATCGCCGACGGTCCGGCCGACCCCGGCCTGGACTTCGCGGCCGCCCTGGAGGCCGTCCGGGCCGGCACCCTGTTCACCACCCACACACCCGTCCCGGCCGGCATCGACCGCTTCGACCGGGAGCTCGTCGCCCGGCACTTCGGCGGCGACGCCGCGCTGCCCGGCGTCCCGGCCGACCAGGTGCTCGCGCTCGGCGCCGAGACCTGGCGCGGCGGGGATCCCAAGCTGTTCAACATGGCCGCGATGGGCCTGCGGCTCGCCCAGCGCGCCAACGGCGTCTCCACCCTGCACGGCGAGGTCAGCCGGTCCATGTTCAACGGGCTCTGGCCGGGCTTCGACGCCGCCGAGGTGCCGATCACCTCGGTCACCAACGGCGTCCACGCGGCGACCTGGATCGACCCGGCGGTCGTCCGGCTCGGCGCCGCCGAGATCGGCGCCGACCGCGCCGAGGACGCCATGACCACCGGCGACGCCAAGCGCTGGACGGGCCTGGAGCGGATCGGCAACGCCGAGATCTGGGAGCTGCGCCGCAATCTGCGCGCCCAGCTCGTGGACGAGGCCAGGCAGCGGCTGCGCGCCTCCTGGCGCCAGCGCGGCGCGGGCGAGGCCGAGCTGGGCTGGGTCTCCTCGGTGCTCGACCCGGACGTGCTCACCATCGGGTTCGCCCGCCGGGTGCCCTCCTACAAGCGGCTCACCCTGATGCTGCGAGACCAGGAGCGGCTGCGCGCCCTGCTGCTGAACCCCGCCCGGCCGGTGCAGATCGTGGTCGCCGGCAAGGCCCACCCGGCCGACGACGGCGGCAAGCGGCTGATCCAGCAGATGGTCGCCTTCGCCGACGACCCCGCCGTCCGGCACCGGATCGTCTTCCTGCCGGACTACGACATGGCGATGGCCCGCCACCTCTACCCGGGCTGCGACGTGTGGCTGAACAACCCGCTCCGCCCGCTGGAGGCCTGCGGCACCTCGGGCATGAAGGCCGCGCTGAACGGCTGCCTCAACCTGTCCGTCCTGGACGGCTGGTGGGACGAGTGGTACGACGGCCAGAACGGCTGGGCGATTCCCACCGCCGACGAGACCGGCGGCGTGCTCGACCCGGAGAGCGGCGAGGCCGAGCGGCGGGACGACATCGAGTCAGCCGCGCTGTACGACCTGATCGAGCACCAGGTGGCCGCCCGGTTCTACGACCGGGGCGCGGACGGGCTGCCGCACCGCTGGATCGCCATGGTCCGGCACACCCTGGTCACCCTCGGGCCCAAGGTGCTGGCCGGGCGGATGGTCCGTGAGTACGTCGAGCGGCTGTACACCCCGGCGGCGCTGGCCCAGCGGGAGCTCGCGGCGGCCGCCCCGACCGGTCGGCTGACCGGTCCGTACGCGGGGGCGCGCGAGCTGGCCGGCTGGAAGGCCCGGGTGCGGGAGGCCTGGCCGGCCGTCCGGGTCGAGCACGTCGAGGCGGAGTGTCCGGACGAGGCGCAGGAGCTGGGCAGCTCGCTGGCGCTGCGGGTGCAGGTCGCGCTGGGCGCGCTGGAGCCGGGCGACGTCGAGGTGCAGGCGGTCTCGGGGCGGGTGGACGAGTCGGACGGCATCTCGGACGCCTGCCTGCTGGCCCTGAAGCCGGTCGGCGGGCCGGACCTCGACGGGCGCACCCGGTACGAGGGTTCGCTGGAGCTCTGCCGGACCGGCCCGTTCGGGTACACCGTCCGGGTGCTGCCGACCCATCCGTTGCTGGCCTCGCCGGCCGAGCTGGGCCTGGTGGCCCTGCCGGCCGAATCGGCGGGGATGGACGCGGGGCTGCTGCGGTGAGCGGTGGGTGGGGAGGGTCGGTCGGTCCGGCCCTCCCCACCGCGCCGGGCCGCCCGGGGCGCGGCCTACCGGACGGCGGCGACCAGGGCGTCCGTGACGGAACGCCAGGTCACCCCGGCCTCGCGGAACCCGGCCTCGACGAGCCGCGCGGTGTGCCAGTCGGCGGGGTGCGACTCGCCGTCGGCGTGCGAGCCGTAGATCGCCCCGCGGGCGGCGACCTGCTCGGCGAGCAGCGGGTCGGCCGCGGCCGCCGCCCACCAGCCGGCCCAGTCGAGGACGCCGTCGGCCCGCTCGCGCTCCTGGCGGCGCTGCTGGAAGGCCTCGTCGGCGGCGGTGAGCAGCGGGATCGACGTCTCGGGGGCGTGGTCGGCGTTGAGGAAGACACCGCCGGGGCGGATCAGTTCGGCCAGGTCCCCGTAGAGCCGGACGAGGTCGTCGGCGCGCAGCCAGTGCAGGGCGGTGGCGGTCACCACGGCGTCGTACGGGCCGGCCGGGAGCCGGGTGGCCCAGTCCGGATCCTTGAGGTCGGCGGTCACCAGGGTGAAGCGGGGTTCGTCGGCCAGGAGGCCGCGGGCGATGGCCATCAGCGCCGGGTCCTGGTCGACGCCGACGCTGGCCGCGCCGGGCAGCCGGGCGAGCAGCCGCTCGGTGATGCTGGCGGTGCCGCAGGCCAGGTCGAGGACGCGCGGTGCGGGGCCGGTGACGGCCTCGACCACGTCCAGCATGGCGCGGAACCGTTCCTCGCGGTCGGGCAGGTACCACTCCTGCTGGCGGTCCCAGCTGCGCTGCCAGTCCTGCCAGTGCGTCCGGTCGGTCACGTCCCGCTCCCTCGGTCGTCGGCCCGGGGGCCGGTGGGTCCGAGGTCCACGGTAGGCCCTTTCGGTAATGGATGAAAGGGCCTCGCGGCTATTACCCCTTTGGTGGTGCCCGACCGGGCGTCAGACCAGACTGTCCCGCCAGGCCTGGTGCAGCTCGGCGAAGCGGCCGGAGCCGTCGATCAGCTCCTGCGGGGTGCCGTCCTCGACGATCCGGCCCTGGTCCATCACCAGGACGCGGTCGGCGATCTCGACGGTGGAGAGCCGGTGGGCGATGATCACGGCCGTCCGTCCGGCCAGCACCGTGCGCATCGCCCGCTGCACGGCCTGCTCGCCCGGCACGTCCAGCGAGCTGGTCGCCTCGTCCAGGATCAGTACCGCCGGGTCGGCCAGCAGCGCGCGGGCGAAGGCGACCAGCTGGCGCTGGCCGGCCGAGATCCGGCCGCCGCGCTTGCGCACGTCGGTGTCGAAGCCGTCCGGCAGGGCGGCGACGAACTCGTAGGCGCCGATGTCCCGGGCGGCCTGCTCGACCTCCTCGCGGGTGGCTCCCGGCCGGCCGATCGCGATGTTCTCCGCGACGGTGCCGGAGAACAGGAAGGACTCCTGCGTCACCATGACCACCCCGCGGCGCAGCTCGGGCGTGGCGAGGTCGCGCAGGTCCACCCCGTCGAGGGTGATCCGGCCGCCGCTCGGGTCGTAGAAGCGGGCCAGCAGCTTGGCCACCGTCGACTTGCCCGCACCGGTCGCCCCGACCACGGCCACGGTCTGGCCGGCCGGCAGCACCAGGTCGAAGGCGGGCAGCACCTCCTTGCCGGAGTGGTAGCCGAAGCGCGTCTTGTCGAACTGCACCTCGCGGCCCTTCGCGAGGGAGCCGGCCGGCGTCGCGGGGAGCTCCTTCGGCTCGGCGGGCTCGGCGACGGTCGGCTCGTGGGCGAGCAGGCCGGCGATCTTCTCCAGCGCGGCGGCGGCGGACTGGTAGCTGTTCAGGAACATCGCCAGCTGGTCGATCGGGTCGAACAGCCGGCGCAGGTAGAGCACGAACCCGGTGAGCACACCGAGCTCCACCGCGCCGTCGGTGACGAGGAAGGCGCCGAGCAGCACCACGCCGGCGCTCCAGACGTTCGCCGTGGCGCGGGAGAGGCCGACGTAGCGGGCGATCTCCAGCAGGCCGTCCGCCGTGGCGGCGGCCGACTGCCGGTTCACCACCGCGAACGCGGCGTCGTTGGCCCGCTCGCGGCGGAAGGCCTGGACGGGGCGGATGCCGTTCATGGTCTCGGTGAAGCGCACGATCAGCGAGGCGGCGGAGGTGCGCGAGCGGCGGTAGACCCGGCGCGAACGGCGCCGGAAGGACCGGGCGATCAGGAAGAGCGGCACGAAGGAGGCCAGCGAGACCAGGCCGAGCCGCCAGTCCATCACCAGCAGCAGCACCGAGATGTAGAAGACCGAGAGGAAGACGGTCAGCAGCTCCTGGAGGCCCTCGGAGAGCAGCTCGCGCAGCGCGTCCACGTCGGAGGTGGCGCGGGAGATGATCCGGCCCGAGGTGTACCGCTCGTGGAAGTCCAGGCTGAGCCGCTGGGCGTGCCGGAAGATCCGGCCGCGCAGGTCCAGCAGGATGTCCTGGTTGATCCGGGCGCTGATCTTGATGAAGGCCCACTGCAGGACGGTGCTCAGCAGTGCGAAGGAGAGGTAGGCGCCGATCACCGCGACCAGCGGCCCGGCGTCGTGGTCGCGCAGCGCCGGGATGCCCCGGTCCATCGCGATCGCCACCAGCAGCGGGCCGGACTGCAGCGCCGCCTGCTGGAGCAGGATCACCACCATCGCGACGGTGACCCGGGCCCGGTGCGGGCCGAGCAGCGAGCGCAGCAGCTCGCGCGGCGCGCCCGGCGGGACGGGGATGTCCTCCTCGTCGGCCGGTGGCGGCGGGAGCTCCTCCTCGGCCGTGGCCGTGGTGGCCCTCGGGTCCGTCGCGGGCTTCCCGGACTTCTCGGCGGGTTCGATCGTGGTGGTCATCGGGCGGGGCCCCTCTCCGGTACCAGGGCGGCCTCGCCCGACATCAGTTCGCGGTAGCGCGCCGAGGTGCGCAGCAGCTCCTGGTGGGTGCCGACGGCCTCGATCCGGCCGTCCGCGAGCACCGCGACCCGGTCGGCGAGCAGGACGGTGCTCGGCCGGTGGGCCACCACCAGCGCGGTGGTGGAGCCGAGCACCTGGCGCAGGGCCCGCTCGACGAGCGCCTCGGTGTGCACGTCCAGCGCGGAGAGCGGGTCGTCCAGGACGAGGAAGGCCGGGGCGCCGACCACCGCGCGGGCCAGCGCGAGCCGCTGGCGCTGGCCGCCGGACAGGCTCAGGCCCTGCTCGCCGACCTCCGTCTCGACCCCGCCGGGCAGCTTCTCGACGAAGTCGGCCTGGGCGGTGGCGAGCGCGGCCCGGAGCTGGTCGGGCCCGGCCCCGGGTGCGCCCATCAGGACGTTCTCCCGGACGGTGGCCGAGAACAGGGTCGGCTCCTCGAAGGCGACCGAGACCAGTTCGCGCAGCCGCTCCCGGGAGAGCTCGGCGACGGGCCGGCCGTCCAGGGTGATGGTGCCGCCGGTGGCCTCGTACAGCCGGGGGAGCAGGGCGGTGAGCGTGGTCTTGCCGCTGCCGGTGGCGCCGACCAGGGCCATCGTCTCGCCGCTGCGGATGTGCAGGTCGATGCCCCGGAGCAGGTCGGGGGTGCCGGGCGGGGCGTCCGGGTAGCGGAAGCGGACGCCGGTGAGCCGGATGCCGTCGGGGGTGGTGCCCCGCGAGGCGGCGGCGGTGGCAGCACTCGCGGCGGCCGCGGTGTCCGGGCGCGGGTCGTCGGCGGGTTCCGGCTCGTCCAGCACCTCGAAGAAGCGGTCGGTGGCGGTGGCGGCCTCGTTGGCGTAGGCGAGCAGCCAGCCGAGCGACTCGACCGGCCAGCGCAGCGCGAGCGCGGTGGAGAGGAAGGCGACCAGGGTGCCGGTGCTCAGCTCGTCGTGCGCGACCAGGTAGCAGCCGGCCGCGAGCGCGCAGCCGAGCGCCAGCTCGGGCAGGCCGACGATGACCGCCCAGAGGTTGGCGAGCAGACCGGCCTTGCGCAGCTCGGTGCGGCGCAGGTCACGGGCCTGGGCGCGGAACCGCTCGGCCATCGACCGGTGCCGGCCGAAGGCCTTGAGGATGCGGATGCCGAGGATGGACTCCTCGATGACGGTGGCGAGGTCGCCGTTCTGGTCCTGGGCACGGCGGGCGGCGCCGGAGTAGCCGGCCTCGAAGCGCCGGGTCAGCACGATCAGCGGGCCGGCGGGCAGCAGCACGATCAGTGCCAGCCGCCAGTCCTGGGTGAACATCAGCGCGGTGCCCGCGAGGAAGGTCGCCGTGTTGACGACCAGGAAGACCAGCGGGAAGGCCAGGAACAACCGCATGGTGTACAGGTCGGCGGTGGCCCGGGAGAGCAGCTGGCCGGAGCCCCAGCGGTCGTGGAAGGAGATCGGCAGCCGCTGCAGCCGGGCGAAGAGGTCGCCGCGCATCGCCGTCTCCACCGCGGCCAGCGGCTTGGCCAGGATGACCCGGCGCGCGTAGAACAGGGCCGCCTCGAAGAGGCCGAGTGCGACCAGCAGGCCGATCAGTGGCCAGAGCGCGTCGAGGTCGTGGTCGGTGATCGGCCCGTCGACGATTCGGCCGAGAACGATCGGGACGAGCAGCACACTGAGCGCGGCGAGCAGTGCCGCGCTGACGGAGGTGGCCAGTCGCCAGCGGATCACGCGGGCGTACGGCCACAGGCGCAGCAGCGAGCGGACCGTCGACCGGCGGGCGGGCGTGGGGGCGGGGGCTTGGTTCTCGGCCATCGCCGTGAGCGTAGGTCGGGTACCCGTCATTTCTCATCAGGTTTTTCGCACCTGTCGATGAGAACCGGCCACCGGTGCGCGGGGCCGGTGGGGTGCCGGGGTCACCGAGGGGCGGGTGCGCGCAGCAGTCGAAGCGAGCGGCCGGCCAGCAGGGCGGTGTCCGGCGGGGCGGGCGGACCGGCCTCCTCGGCGGCGGTGTCCAGCACCGTCTCGTAGGCCGCCTCCGGTGCGGCCCAGGGCTCGCCGGGCAGCGTGAAGGCCACCGGGTCGGGGCCGGCGTTGAGCAGCAGCAGGAAGCTGTCGTCGCGCAACGGGTGCCCGTGCTGGTCGCGTTCGGACATCGCGGTGCCGGACAGCAGCATCCCGAGGCAGGCCGTCGGGGCGAACCAGTCGGCCTCGGTCATCTCCTTGCCGCGCGGCGTGAACCAGGCGAGGTCGGGCTGGCCGCCGGGCGCGGCGGCCCGGCCGGAGAAGAACGCCCGCTGCCGCAGCACCGGGTGGGCGCGGCGGAGCCGGACGAGGCGGGCGGTGAGGTCGCGCAGCCCGGCCCAGCCCTCGTCCGCCAGCAGCGACCAGTCCAGCCAACTGATCTCGTTGTCCTGGCAGTAGGCGTTGTTGTTGCCGAGCTGGGTGCGGCCGAACTCGTCGCCGGCGGTGATCATCGGGACGCCGGTGGAGAGCAGCAGGGTGGCCATCAGGTTGCGCAGTTGGCGCAGGCGCAGGGACTGGACGGCCGGATCGGTGGTCTCGCCCTCGACGCCGTGGTTCCAGGACCGGTTGTCGTCGGTGCCGTCCCGATTGGCCTCGCCGTTGGCCTCGTTGTGCTTGCGGTTGTAGGAGACCAGGTCGCGCAGGGTGAAGCCGTCGTGCGCGGTGACGAAGTTGACCGAGGCGTAGGGGCGCCGGCCGCCGCGCTGGTAGAGGTCGGAGGAGCCGGAGAGCCGGTAGCCGAGTTCGCGGACGTCCGGGCGGGCACCGCGCCAGAAGTCCCGCACGGTGTCGCGGTACTTGTCGTTCCACTCGGCCCACAGCGGGGGGAAGCCGCCGACCTGGTAGCCGCCCGCGCCGACGTCCCAGGGTTCGGCGATCAGCTTCACCCGGCTCAGCACCGGGTCCTGGGAGACGGCGGCGAGGAAGGGGTGGTCCATCTCGACGCCGTCGCCGCCGCGGGCGAGCGCGGCGGCCAGGTCGAAGCGGAAGCCGTCCACGCCCATCTCGGTGACCCAGTACCGCAGCGAGTCGGTGATCAGCCGGATCACCTGCGGGCGGCGGGTGTCCAGGGTGTTGCCGCAGCCGGTGTAGTCGGCGTAGCCGCGGGGGCGGTTCAGCGGGAGACGGTAGTACCCGGCGTTGTCGATGCCCCGCAGCGAGAGCGTGGGGCCCAACTCGGCGCCCTCGGCGGTGTGGTTGTAGACCACGTCGAGGATGACCTCGATGCCGGCGGCGTGCAGCGCGCGCACCATCCGCTTGAACTCGCCGACCTGGCCGCCGCGGCCGCCCGAGGCGGAGTACCCGGCGTGCGGGGCGAAGTAGCCGACGGTGTTGTACCCCCAGTAGTTGCCCAGCCCGCGGGCCTGGAGGTGGTCCTCACCGGCGTACTGGTGCACCGGCAGCAGCTCGACGGCGGTGACGCCGAGCCCGGTGAGGTGGGCGATCGCGGCGGGGTGGGCGAGGCCGGCGTAGGTGCCGCGCAGCTCCGGCGGCACCTCGGGGTGGCGCATGGTGAAGCCGCGGACGTGCAGCTCGTACAGCACCGTCTCGGCCCAGGGGGTCTTGGGACGGTGGTCGTCGTACCAGTCGTCGTCGTCGTGGACGACGACGGACCGGGGCACGTAGCGCGCCGAGTCGCGGTTGTCCCGGACGGTGTCGGCGACGTCGGCCTCGGGCCAGTTGCGGACGGCGGAGCAGACCGAGTCGTGGGAGGTGTAACAGCCGTCGACGGCTCGGGCGTACGGGTCGAGCAGCAGTTTGGCCGGGTTCCACCGGGCGCCGGTCCACGGGTCCCAGCGGCCGTGGACGCGGAAGCCGTAGCGGGTGCCGGGGCGGACCCCGGGCAGGAAGCCGTGCCAGGTCTGGAAGTTCTGCTCGGTCAGCCGGTGTCTGTTCTCCCGGCCGTCCTCGTCGAAGAGGCAGAGGTCCACGGCCTCGGCCCCGGCCGCCCAGAGCGCGAAGTTGGTGCCCTGGCGCCCCTGGGCATCGGTGCGGAAGCGGGCGCCGAGCGGCTGCCAGCTGCCGGGCCAGGGCGGCTCGGTGCCGGGCCTCGGCGGCTCGGTGCCGGCATCACCGCGCGGCCGCACTCCGGCTTCCAGCTCCTGCCCTGACGCCATGGCCGCACCCTCCCTGGCGGGGTGTCCCGGACCCCGCCACCTTCTCCTTCCCTGATCCTGCTGATCGGAAGCCGCTGAACGACGGCTTACCGGCGGATGGCGGCCGGGGGCGGGGCGACCGGGTGTGCGCGGCGGGCGCCCGCCGGCCCCGGTGGGCCGCCGGGGTGAGATTCACCCGGGCGTCCGCGTGTCCTGTCGGGATTACCCTCGTTGTCCGGGGTATCGGACGGAAACGGCGGGAGGCCCCGGAATGAGGCCCCGAGTACGGGTTTGGGCACGGCGTGCGGCGGCGCTGGGCTGGTGCCTGGCCGTGCTGACGGGGTGCGGCGGTGGCGGGGGCGGTACGGCGCCCGGACCGGGCGAGGACGCGGCGACCCCGGGACACACGGCCCCGCCGCCCCCGTCCCGCGCGGCGATCACCGCGCTGCCCGCCGACGGCGCCCAGGACGTCCCGCCGGACGGCCCGGTCCGGGTCTCGGTGGCCCAGGGGCGGCTGCTCTCCGTCCGGCTGGCCGACGCCAAGGGCACCGAGGTGCCCGGCACCGTCGCCGACGACGGCGCGACCTGGATGCCGGACGGCCCGCTGCCGCTCGGCACCGCGTACACGCTGGACTCGGTGGCCGAGGACGAGCAGGGGCAGCGGGCGAACCAGCACACCGCGTTCTCGACGGTGGCCCGGGCGCACACCTTCGTCGCCTTCTTCACCCCGGAGGACGGCTCCACGGTCGGCGTCGGCATGCCGGTCTCGCTGCGCTTCAGCCGGCCGATCACCGACCGGGCGGCCGTCGAGAAGGCGGTCACGGTGACGGCCGACCCGCCGGTCGAGCTGGCCGCGCACTGGTTCGGCAACCAGCGGCTGGACATCCGGCCGAGGGCGTACTGGGCGGCCGGCACCAAGGTCGCGGTGGCGCTGCGGCTCAAGGACGTGCAGGGCGCGCCGGGCGAGTTCGGCACCCAGGCCAAGGACGTCCGGTTCACCATCGGGCGGGCCCAGGTCTCCACGGTGGACCTGGACGCCCACACCCTCACCGTCCGGGCCGGCGAGGGCGGCAAGGTGGTGCGCACGCTCAAGGTGTCCGGTGGGGACCCGAAGCACACCACCTATCGGGGCGTGCTGGTGGTCTCCGAGAAGTACCGGGTGACCAGGATGAACTCGCAGACCGTCGGGATGGGCGACGAGTACGACATCAAGGACGTCCCGCACGCGATGCGGCTGACCACCTCGGGCACCTTCATCCACGGCAACTACTGGGCCGACCCGGGGGTGTTCGGGACGGCCAACACCAGCCACGGCTGCATCGGCCTGGCCGACGCCAAGGGCGGGGCGAGCAAGGAGAGCCCGGCGGGCTGGCTGTTCGAGCACTCCATCCCCGGGGACGTGATCGAGGTCAGGGCCACCACCGGGGACGTCGTCCCGCCGAGCAACGGGCTCAACGGCTGGAACCTGTCCTGGGCCCAGTGGACCGCCGGCGGCGCCGTCGACCGCTGACCCCCGGGTGCGGTCCTCGGGGCGGCCCCCGGGGCGGTCCCGCACCGAAGATCTTCACCGTTGTTCCACCTGTGATCCGCCGCACGTCCCTCCGGATTCACTCATTCGGCCCAGCTATCCTGCTTGCCGCGCCGAAGTCCGGTGCGAAAGATCGCCGGTCCGGTGCAACCCGTCCGGGCAGACGCGCGTCCATCTGGATGGACACCGGGAGGGGAGAAACCGTGAAGCCGGTTAGGGCGGCCGACGCCGCGATACGCACCACCACCACCAGCCGTCGGATGCGCCGCACTGCGGTCGCGCTCGCGATGGGCGGGGTGCTGCTGCTCACCGCGGCCTGTGGGGACGACAAGAGCGGCGACGGGGGGAGCGGCGGCGGGGACGCGGCCGCGACGGCGGGTGCCGGGGGCACTCCGGCGGCGGGCCAGAGCTCGGCGGCACCGAAGACCTCGGCCGCCGTACTGACCGTCGACCCGAAGGACGGCGCGCAGGACGTCTCGCCGACCAACGCGCTCAACGTCTCCGTCGCCGGCGGCACGCTGACCGCGGTCGACGTGACCGACAAGGAGGGCAAGCCGGTCGCCGGGGCGATGACGGCCGACGGCACCGGCTGGAAGCCCAGCGCGCCGCTCGCCGTCGGCATGGTCTACAAGGTGAGCGCGCAGGCCAAGGACGCCGAGGGGCTGGTGGCCGCGTCCACCACCTCGTTCACCACGCTGACGCCCGAGAAGAAGATCTCCACCAACGACAACATCACCGACAACGCCACCTACGGCGTCGGCATGATCGTCTCGGTGGTCTTCAACAAGGACGTGAAGAACAAGGAAGCCGTCGTGAAGGGGATCACCTTCGAGACGGCCGACGGCGCCACCGAGATCAAGGGCCACTGGTTCGGCGCCCGGCGGCTGGACTTCCGCCCGGCCGAGTACTGGAAGCCCGGTACCAAGGTCACCATCAAGTACCGGCTGAAGAACGTCGAGGTCGCCCCGGGCATCTACGGCGACGTGGACAAGGACGAGCCGTTCACCATCGGCCGCTCCCAGGTCTCCACCGCCGACTCCGCGACGCACCAGATGACGGTGGTCCGGGACGGCCAGCCGCACACCGTGCCGGTGACCCTCGGCGACGAGAAGAACCCGTCCTGGAACGGCGTGATGGTGATCTCCAGCAAGGAGAAGGTCACCCGGATGAACTCGCAGACCGTCGGCCTCGGCGGCGAGTACGACATCCCGGACGTCCCGCACGCGATGCGGCTGACCAACTCCGGCACCTTCGTGCACGGCAACTACTGGGCGAACCCGTTCGGCAAGACCAACGCCAGCCACGGCTGCATCTCGATGCAGGACACCAAGGAGGGCAGCGACGCCTCGGTGGCGGGCAAGTTCTTCAACGATTCGATGATCGGTGACGTGGTCAAGATCGTGAACTCCAAGGAGAAGACGGTCGCGCCCGACAACGGGCTCAGCGGCTGGAACATCGCCTGGGCCAACTGGTAGGCCCTACCCCGCGGTAGCCCCGGTACTCCCGGTACGACGACGACCGGCCCGATCCTCACTCGTTGGGGGCGGGCCGATCGTCGTTCCCGCGCGAAAGCCGCCCGAATGGCGCAACCTTTCCGGTGATTGCCGCGTGTATCTGTCGAGTCCCGTCGTGATCGTGCGGGATCAACGGGAGGGGAGTCGACATGAGGTCGATACGCACAGTGGTTTCCGCCGGTCTGATGGGCGGTGCGCTCGTCCTGACCAGCGCGTGCGGCGGTGGCGGGGGCGGCGGCAGCGCGGCCAAGGCGGAGCTGGCGGGTGGCGCGGCCGCGGGGGCCGCGTCGAGCGCCTCGGCACCGGCCTCCGGGGCGGCCACTGCACCGGCCGCCGCGACGCCGAAGGTGTCGGCGGCGGTGCTGGACATCCAGCCGAAGAACGGCGCGGTGGACGTCGCCCCGAGCGGCGCGCTCAAGGTCGCGGTGGCGGGCGGAAAGCTCACCACGGTCAAGGTGAGCGACAAGAGCGGCAAGGAGGTTGCCGGGGCGATCGCCGCCGACGGCGCCAGCTGGGTGCCGTCCGCCGGCCTCGCGGTCGGCACCGCCTACCAGGTGAGCGCGATGGCGGCGGACGCCAACGGCGTCGTCGCCACGGCGGACAGCGGCTTCACGACGCTGACGCCCGAGCGCGAGGCGAAGGCGAGCGACAACGTCGAGGACAACACCACCTACGGCGTCGGCATGATCGTCTCGGTCGACTTCGACAAGGACGTGAAGAACAAGGACGCCGTCGCCCAGGGCATCACCTTCGAGTCCGACAACGGCACCGTGGTGAAGGGCCACTGGTTCGGCGACCGCCGGCTGGACTTCCGCCCGGAGGCCTACTGGAAGCCGGGCACCAAGGTCACCGTCCACTACCGGCTGAAGAACGTGGAGATCGCCCCCGGCGTCTACGGCGGCGTGGACCGGGACGAGCCCTTCACGATCGGGCGATCGCAGATCTCGTCGGTTGACGCCAAGACGCACCTGATGACGGTGGTCAACGACGGCAAGAGCTCCGTCATCGAGATCACCTCCGGCTCGCCGGAGCACCCGACCTGGAACGGCACCATGGTCGTGATGTCCAAGGAGGGCGTGGTGCGGATGCAGTCCAGCAGCATGCCCGGGATGACCGGGGCCCCGTACGACCTCCAGGTGCCGCACTCGATGCGGCTGACCACGTCCGGCACGTACGTGCACGGCAACTACTGGAGCGACGCCTTCGGCGAGGACAACGTCAGCCACGGCTGCGTCGGCCTCAAGGACGTGAAGGGCGGCGGCAGCGGCACCTCGGCGGGCACCTTCTACGACGGCTCGCTGGTCGGCGACATCGTCACCGTACAGAATTCCTCGCGCGGCAAGGTGGCTCCGGACAACGGTCTCAGCGGCTGGAACCTGGACTGGAGTGCCTGGTAGGAGCCGGTTCGCGGCAACCCGGGCTTGACGCCGGCCCGGCCCGGGTTGCACGCGGCATATGCCGAGCGGGTAGTGATCGTTTGTTCATTGTCCGTACGCGGCCGCTTGCGTTCCGCAATGATGGACCGCATGGCGGGTTGGGGCGAAACAGATCAGTCATCACTTCCTGGGTCCAGCTTGGTCGCTGACGCATCGTGGATGTGTTTCCAGGACGCGCTGGCGGCCTTGGAGCGGCTCAGCTCCGAGGAGCTGGAGCGGATGTACTACGGCAGACTGTGCGACCAGTCGACGCCGGGCGAGATGCGGTTGCCGTCCCGGCCGGAGTCCGGGCCGGTGGCCCGGCGGCTGGTGCTCTCGGTGCTGGAGTCCTGGGAGCTGCACCAGCAGTTGGAGGTCGGCGAGCTGCTCACCAGCGAACTGGTGGCCAACGCGGTGCGGCACGCGGCCGGGCGGACCATCGGGCTCCAGGTGTCGCGCAAGCCGGGCTGGCTGCGGATCGAGGTGCGGGACTCCTCGCGGGCACTGCCCTGCCTGATCCTGGCCGAGCCGCTGCCGATCAACGAGTACGGGCGCGGGCTCAAGATCGTCGACGATCTCGCCGACCGCTGGGGCGCCGATCTGCTGCCGCGCGGCAAGGGCGTCTGGTTCGAGCTGAAGGTGCGCGAGCGGCACTGAGGCGGGCCGGCTTCCGGGGGGCCGCTCCCGCGGCGGCTTCGCGGTGGTCCACTGGCGTACGCGGCCGGAAAACACGCAGGGCCCCCGATCCACCGTGGTCCGGTGCGTGGGGGCCCCTGCAAGTCATCGCGCCGGCCAAGGGGGTGCGTGCCCGCGCGATGGGTGACGGCCTTGCCGGGTCGGGCGGGCCGTAGTCTTGTGTGCCCTCGGCGATTCGTTGACGCCCGCCGTCGGACATCTCGACTATCGCATGGATCTCAGCATGTGGGCAAACCGGTTGGCTTTGATTTCAAGGTTTGTAACCTAGTTCACCTTTGGATTTTGCATAGGTTAACGCTGCTGCCTGAGATTATTCATGCGCGAGTGGTGTAGGCGGTGTGACGGCGGTCTGGTCGAGCGCTCCGCCGGCAGTCGTCAGGTGCTCTGGCCGGGCCCGCGCAGCGAGAGCAGCGGGGTGTCGACACCGAGCTTCGCCGCGCTGCCCTGGAGCGCCTCCCGCAGGAACGGGTAGAGCACCGTCACACCGATCCGGTCGACGAACTGCTGCTGCAGCTCGGCCGACAGCTCGAACGGCGTGCCGAGGACGAACGCGGCCGCCGCGTCCACCACGAAGTCCGCCTGGACGCTCCCCAGTTCGAGCCGACACCGGACCTCCAGGGTGGTCCCGTCGTCGCCCTCGCGGAGCCAGACCGAGAGCGTGGTGCGGGCGTCGGCCTCGGTGCGGGGCTCCTGCTGGTCGAAGAGGCGGCGACCGGACACCTCCAGGAAGGAGACGTCCTCCAGCTCGGTGGCGGCGGTGAGCTCGTCGAGGTTGCTGAACCGCCGGACCGCGCGGCGGGTGGGCGCGCCGGCCATCAGACGGTCACCGACCGCTGGGCGTCGTCGCCCCAGGCCGTCGGACGGCCCTGGGGCGCCCGCTCCCGGACGGCCACCCGGACCTGCACCGCCACCGGCGCGGGCTTCCAGGCGGGGGCCAGGTCGGCGGCGGTGTGGTCGACCATGGTGTACAGCCGGGCGTCCACCGCGCGGGCGTAGCGCTGGAGGGTCGAGTAGCGGGCGTCGCCGCCCACCCGCTCGAACTCGGAGATCGTCGACTGCGAGGTGCCCATCAGCTCCGCCACGTCGCGCTGGGTCAGGCCGCGCTTCTTGCGGGCCACGACCAGCGTCTCCACGAGTTCGGCGTAGGCCTGGGCGTCGTCCAGGCTCGCGGCGACGCGGGGATCCTCCGGGTCGAGGTCGAGCAGATCGTGCAACGTGGGTGCCATGGCCGCCTTCCCTCAGGGTGCTCTCACATTATCGCCCGAAACCGATATCGCGAACCGGGAACTCAGCCGACCTTCGGCCTGCTGCGCCAGTCCCTGAGCCGCCGCTCGGCGGCGCCGCGCTCGTTCGCCGGGGTCTTCTGGGACTTCTTCTGGAAGAACGACAGGGCGAGCAGCACCAGCCCCTCGGACTCCTCCGCGAAGAGCAGGCGGAAGGTGCGGTGATCGCCGGTGAGCCGGACCTCCAGGAGGTCGTTGCCGAGGTCCTTGACGTCCCCAGGCAGGGTCTGCCGCTCCTTGACCCGGTTCATCAGGACGAACAGCCGGGCCCGCTCGTGGGTGGCGAGCCTGGCCTTCTGCAGGTCCTTGACCAGCGGCGTCGAGCCGTCCGCGCCCTCGTAGAAGGACCACTCCCGTGTGTTCAACGCCGCCCACCCCCGCTCTGATCGTGTGCTGATCGGCAGTGTAGGCGGGCGGAGGTGAAGGGGGAATCAAAGGTCCTGCGGCGCGGACCGGTTGGGGCGGCCGGCGGCGCGGACCGCGCCGCGCACCCGGGCCGCGTGCCGGTGCACTGCTTGGGGGGAGAGCCGGGCGGGCGGCGGCGCGGTCGCGGCCCCCGGGCGGCAGGCCCGGCAGAGGCCGCCGAGGAGGGCCCCCGGGCGGCTCGGGGTGCGGCAGTCGGTGCACTCCGGGATCCGAGTGGTGGCGGAGGTCGGCGCGGGCTCCCGGGGGCGCTCGGGCGGCAACTTGTCGACCAGTCGGCGGCGGACGAGGGCGGCCGGGCTGTGCACGGTGGGCGGGAGACCGGCGGTGAGGGCGGTGACGAGGTGGGCGGTACCGACCCCGCGCGCGAGCCACTGGGCGGCGAGCGGTTCGAGGGAGTCGCACTCGCGGGCGGAGAGGGCGAGCCGGGGTTCGGTCAACCCGAGGGTGGCGAGGGCCCGGTGGGCGGGTGACCGGTCCGCCCGGGAGTGCGGACGGCCCTCCGGGGGGACCTGCTCCGGGGCGGGGTCGGGGTCGGCGTCGCCGCCGGTGTCGGTGTCGCCGCCGGTCAGGAACCGGGACCACCAGGCGTCGTCCCGGGCCGTCCGGGAGAAGTAGGTGCGGAACACCCACTGGGTGCGGTCGCCGTCGACACGCTCGCGGACCCGGCGCAGATGTCCGGCGGCGGAGAGGCGGTTGAGGGCGGTGCGGACGGCCTGCTGGCCGTAGTGGGGCTGCTCGCGGGCGAGGGTCTTGGCGTCCATCGCGGCGCCCTCGGGCAGCCGGTCGATCAGACTGGCGAGATACGCCTCACGGCCGGGCAGGTGTGCGAAGTCCTGGGCGCGGTGGGGCTTTTGGTCCGGCGCGGAACGCTTTCCGTAGCCAGGAGACGCCATCGAGGGCAGGTCAGCGCTAAAGTCGTGGGTAGCCACAGGATCGACTGCTTTCGATCGTGCCGGTCAGACCCCCGTCGGTGTTGTCGCACCGGCGGGGGTTGATTCGTTGGTGCGCACGCTACACGGCGTGCGCGCGCCGTGGCGATCGGTGACGATAAGTCATATGGGCTGGCCGGGGCAGTACTTGGGAGGGTGGGTGGGTAGGGGCTACCCACCCATTCCTTCAGGGAGTCACTCGACCGCCGGGGCCTGAGCTTCGGGCGCGAAGGCGAGGAAGGCGGCCCAGGCGGCGGGGGAGAAGCAGAGCTGCGGCCCGGCCTTGTCCTTGGAGTCGCGGACGTGGACGGTGCGGGGTGAGGCGGCGACCTCGACGCAGTTGCCGCCCTCGTAGTCGCTGTAGCTGGACCGGTGCCATGAGCGGGTGCGGGTGCTGGTCATAGCTGCTCTGCTGCCTTCCTGATGAACTCTGCGGAATCCTCAACGCTGAGTGCTTGTGCGCGGATCATCGCCTGTCGTTGGCTGAGCATGCTTACGATTTTGGGATCGGAGTGAAGCGCGTTCGTTTCATGCGTCTCCACATATGCAAACTGCTCATGATTGGCCGTCTCCATGAGGATCATTGATCCAGAGAGGCACGAGGGGGGCCCGTGCTCGAAGGTCAGGATCTGAACACGCACGTTGCGCTGTTGCCTCATGTCCAGGAGGTGATGAAGCTGCCGCTTCATCGTCTGGCTTCCGCCCATGAGGGTTTTGAGGGCGGCCTCGTAGATCGTGAAGCTGAACAGCACGGTCGCCCGTGCCAGCTTGGCCTGGCGATCCAGTCGAGCGGTGATGCGGTCCTCGACGGTTCGGTCATCCACCGGTGGGATCGTGTAGCTCAGAGTCGCCCGCGCATACTCCTCTGTCTGTAGCAGGCCCGGGATGTAGAGAGGCTCGTAGGAGTACAGGGCGATGGCTTCGTCTTCCACCGTTCTGTAGGCGTCCGTTCTGGCGGGGAGCCGTTCCGGGATCAAGAACTCGTATGCCCCGAGGAGGAGGCCCCTCGCGCTGCACAGCTCATCCGCTGTCGCGAGCAGCTTGAAGGAGGGCTTCCGACGTCCTGCCTCCATCGATCGAACACTCTCGATGTCGTAACTGGCCGCGGTGCTCAACTGTTCCCTCGTCACGCCTGCTTGAGCGCGCCATCGCTTGATCTGGTCTCCGCAGTACTTCCAAGCCATCGGTGGCTGTGTCGGTGCGCTCATCTCCTGCCCCCCATTTCACGGTCAGCCAGCGAGTCACGGCTCTCTGTACCCCTGGCGTAACTCCTGAGGTTATGCCTGGTCGCCGAATTCTGGACCGTGAAATGGCCGAACTCCGCCCCTGCGGGTGACGCCAAGGCCTATCCATGCCAAGGACACTGATGATCACTCACCCCGTCGACATCGAGTGGATGTTCCCCCGCCACCCCCGCAGCGTCGGCCGTGCCCGTCACCAACTCCTGCGCCAGGCCTACTCCTGGCGGGTCCCCGACGACACCACCGAGACCGCCCTGCTCCTCCTCAGCGAGCTGGTCACCAACGCCTGCCGCCACGCCCTCGCGCCGCGCGACCGCCTGATCGGCGTCCGGTTCGGCGTCACCGGGTGCGGCGTGCTCCGGGTCGAGGTCGCGGACGCCGATCCGGACCTGCCCGAGCCCCGGCGGGCCGGCCCCGAGGACGAGAGCGGCCGCGGCCTGGAACTGGTCGCGGCCCTCGCCACCGCCTGGGGCGCCCACCCCCGCGGCCCCGGCCGGATCGGCAAGGTGGTCTGGTTCGAGCTCAAGCCGGAGTGAAGTCGTCGGGGCCGTCCGGAAGTCGTCGGGGCCGTCCGCGCGGCCCGGTCCGCCGACCCGCCCGGCGAAGTGCCGCGAGTGGCAACGCATTGGACCGCAACGGGGGTTCACGCACAGGGACCGAATCGGCCATTCTCGATCCGGCCACCGTACCCCTCCGTGAACGGACCAGCGACGGCTAGGTTGACCGTGACAACGAGCGGCGGCCGCCGGGCAGCCGGCGGCGCCCTGGCGAAAGGTGCCCGACATGCAGGTGAGCGTCGACCGGGACCGTTGCTGCAGCTCCGGCATGTGCGTGATCAACGCCCCCGCGGTCTTCGACCAGGACGGCCGGGACAGTCTCGTGGTGCTCCGTCAGACCGTCCTGCTGCCCGAGCAGTTCGATGACGTCAGGCTCGCCTCCGAACTCTGCCCGGGTCGGGCGATCACCGTCACCGGGGACGAGCCCGCGCGGACCGGGGCCTGACGGACCCGGCCGCCGGCCGCGCGGGCCGCCGGGAACCTCCCGGGCCCCGGACCCCACGAGAACACCCGCGACGCGAGGAGACCCCCGCCTTGACCACCGCACCCACCACCCCCGTCCTCCCACTGCCGGCCCGGCACTCCGGCGGCTGCCCGTTCGGCCCGCCGCCCGCGTACCCCGAGGCCGCCGCCACCGGGCCGGTGACCAGGGCCGAGCTGCCCGACGGCGACCTCTGCTGGCTGGTCACCGGCTTCGCCGAGGTCCGCACCGTGCTGTCCGACCGTCGGTTCAGTGCCGACATACGCCACCCGTCCTTCCCGCTGCTGGTCGCCGGCGCCCGCGAGCTGATCACCGACAATCCGGACTTCCTGCGGCTCGACGACCCCGAGCACGCCCGCCAGCGCCGCATGCTCACCGGGGAGTTCCTGGTCAAGCGGGTGGAGGAGCTGCGTCCGGAGATCCAGCGGATCGTGGACGGGGCACTGGACCGGATGACCGCGGGCCGGACCACGGCCGACCTGGTCACCGACTTCGCGCTGCCGGTGCCCTCGCTGGTGATCTGCCTGCTGCTCGGCGTGCCGTACGAGGACCACGACCGCTTCCAGGGCCTGAGCCGCACGATGCTCAGCCGGGAGAGCACCGTGGAGCAGCTCCGGGAGGCCCAGGAGGGGGTCTTCGAGTACCTGCGCGACCTGACGGCCCGCAAGCGCGCACAGCCGGAGGACGACGTCCTCAGCCGGCTCGCGGCGCGGGACGACCTGACCCCGGACGAGGCGGCCGCCATGGGTGTGCTGCTGCTGGTCGCCGGGCACGAGACGACCGCGAACATGATCGCGCTGTCGACCGCGCTGCTGCTGGAGCACCCCGAGCAGATCCCCGGCCTGGCCGACCCGGCCACCCTGCCGGGCGCGGTGGAGGAGCTGTTGCGGCTGCTGACCATCGTGCACACCGGCCTGCCCCGGGTGGCGCTGGAGGACGTGGAGCTGGGCGGCGTCACCGTCCGGGCCGGGGAGGGCGTGATGGCGATGCTCTCCACCGCCAACCGGGACGAGGCGGTGTTCGGCGGCGCCGGCCGTCGGGCGACGGACGAGCTGGACCTTTACCGGGACGCCCGGCGGCAGCTGGCGTTCGGCTTCGGCGTGCACCAGTGCCTGGGCCAGCCACTGGCCCGCGCCGAACTCCAGATCGCCCTGGAGACGCTGTTCCGCCGGCTGCCGGGGCTGCGGCCGGCCGGCGAGCGCGAGTTCCGTACCGAGTCGTTCATCTACGGGATGCGGTCACTGCCCGTGACCTGGTGAGCGGGGCCCGGGGGAGAACTCTCACCGGAGTACCGGGCGGAGCCGTCCGGGCGCCCGTGCGCGGAGCCGGATGACGGGAGCGGTCGCGGTGACGGTGCCCGGGGCAACGGGCACGGCGTGTGATCGTCACCTGCTCGGCCGGACGGCTCCTGGTTAGTAGGTGACCAGGGTCTCCAGCTCGGGGCCGTACCCGTAGCCGTAGTACTCCCGCTGCAGCTGGGGGTTGTTGGGGCCGTACTCGTAGTAGCTGTACGGGGCCCAGTTGACGAGCAGCTGCCCGCCGCCCGGCGTGCGCTCGATGATCTTCACCGTCATGGTCATCGTCCGGGTGTCGCCCGGCGCGATCGGCAGGCGGGGGTGGAACGCGGCGGTCAGTTCGCCGAACGTGCAGTCGGCGACGTCCCCGCCGCAGCCGGTCACCTGGATGAGGCCGTGGCTCTGGTTCAGCGGCCAGTTGGGCTGGAGGAACTCGTAGGCGAAGGAGAGGTCGGTGGACTCGGTGTTCGTCAGGGTGATGGTGACGGTCAGCGTGTCGCCGTTCCCGGCCGTGTGCCGGTCCACCGTGTAGGTGTGGCCGTAGGTGGTCGCGGCGGAGGCCGGGGTGCTGATCATGGCGAGCCCAACTCCGATTGTTAACGCGAGAGTTGATGCAATCCTGCGGATCCGGAAGAGTGTCATGCGGCCGAGGATACGAACCCTTCCCGACTTTGTCGCCAGGGCTTCGGGAGGCCGGCCCGGGGGCGCGGCCCGACGCCGCAGGTGGCGGCGCCGGGGGAGTCGGGCCTGGCCGCTTCCTGCCGCCCCCGCCCCGCGGTCCGTCCCCGTGTCCGCTACGCGCGCGGCAGGCGCAGGGCCAGACCGTCCAGGACGACCTCCAGGCCGTAGTGGAACTTGGAGTCGCGCAGCTCCACCGGGTCGACGTCCAGGGCGGCGTCGTACGCGGTGGCGAGGTGTTCGGTGTCGGCGACGGCCTCCTTGGCGGCGGGCAGCAGGCGCGCGATGAACTCGGCCTCGCTCACGCCGGAGCGGGCGATGGTGGTCAGCCAGGCCGCCTCCGTCGTACTCATGCCGATCACGTACGAGAGTACGGTCTCGATCGCCCGGGACGGCTCGGGGAAGCCGGCGGCGGTGAACAGGGCGGCCATCCGCTCCGAGTAGGCCATCAGGTTGGGGCCCAGGTAGGCGAGGCCGGCCTGGCCGAGGACGGTGGCCAGCCAGGGGTGGCGCAGCGTCGTCGTGCGGAAGGACTCGGCGGCGGTGGTGACGGCGGCCCGCCAGTCGGGGTTGCCGCCGGGCGGCGCGGTCATCTCGCCGAACGCCTCGTCCACCGCCAGCTCCATCAGCTCGTCCTTGGTGGCCACGTGCCGGTAGAGGGAGGTCGCGCCCGCGTTCAGGCGGGCGCCGAGCTTGCGCATGCTGAGCGCCTCGACGCCGTCGGCGTCCAGCATCGTCACCGCCTCGCGGACGATCGCCACCCGGCTGAGCGCGGGTTGCTCGGCCTCGCGCTGCTGCCGCGCCCATACGGACGGGATCGGGTTCGCCTTGGCGGCCATGAGGTCCTCCTCTTCGCGGACTGTCCTGCGTACGCCGTGCGCGCCCAGCGTACAGGCGCACATGGTTGCGCACACTGTTCCTCTCTGCGTACAGTGTGCGCAGCGAACGAACAGCGTGCGCATCTCGGAGGGGAACATCATGGAAGCCCGCAACCCACGCCGTTGGTGGATCCTCGTCGTGCTCTGCCTCAGCACGCTGGTCCTGGTCATCGACAGCATGGCGCTCACCGTCGCCGTCCCGTCGATGACCGAGTCGATCGGTGCCGGCACCCAGGACATCCAGTGGATCCTGGACTCCTACGTCCTGGTGTTCGCCGGGCTCCTGCTCACCTCCGGCAGCCTCGGCGACCGGTTCGGCCGCCGCAAGGTGATGGTCGTCGGCCTGCTGCTCTTCGGAGCCGCCTCGCTGGCCGCGACCTACTGCACCAGCCCCGGTGAGGTCATCGCGGCCCGGATCGCGATGGGCGTCGGCGGTGCGCTGATCATGCCGTCCACGCTCTCGATCCTGATCACCGTCTTCGAGGAGGACGAGCGCGGCAAGGCGATGGCGGCCTGGGGGTCGGTGTCGATGCTCGGCCTGGTCGGCAGCCCGGTGCTCGGCGGCGTCCTGATCGACCACTTCTCCTGGCACTCGATCTTCTTCATCAACGTCCCGGTCGTCGCCCTCGCCGTCGCCGCCGCCCTGACCCTGATGCCGGAGTCCAAGGGCCCCTGGCAGAAGCCGGACCCGCTGGGCGCGGTGCTGTCCGCCGCCGGTATGACCGCCCTGATCTGGTGGATCATCGAGATCCCGCAGCACGGCGCCTTCGGCGGCCGCTCCCTCGTCACCCTGGTCGTCGCCGTCGTCGCCCTGGTCGGGTTCGTGGTCTGGGAGAACGTCACCGACGCCCCGATGGTCCCGCTGGTCCTGTTCAAGCACCGCAACTTCAGCGGCGGCTCGCTCTCGCTGACCCTCGTTCAGATCGGCAACGGCGGTCTGCTCCTCGTCCTCACCCAGTACCTGCAGTTCGTCCTCGGCTACTCCCCGGTCAAGGCGGGCCTCGCGTTCGTGCCGCTGGCCGTCGCCGCGCTGATCGGCAACGGCGCCGGTGCCGGGCTCGTCGCGAAGATCGGCAACCGCCCCCTCGTCCTCGTCGGCATGCTGATCATGGCCGCCGCCTTCGGTCTGCTGACCACCGTCTCCGCCGACAGCGGCTTCACCGTCCCGGCCGTCGCCCTCGGCCTGCTCGGCCTCGGTGCCGGCCTGGCGATGCCGGCCGCCGTCGGCGCCCTGATGGGCACCATCCCCACCGACAAGGCGGGGGTCGGGTCGGCGCTGAACGACACCATCCAGCAGGCCGGTACCGCGCTCGGCATCGCGATCCTCGGCTCCCTGCTCTCCAGCCGGTTCGGCCGGGAGATGCCGGCCGGCAGCTCCGAGCAGGCCAAGCGCTCGATCGGCGACGCCCTGGCCGCCTCCGACGGCGACCCCGCCCTGGTCCGCG
Source organism: Kitasatospora sp. NPDC059327 (assembly GCF_042752535.1). Taxonomy (NCBI): domain Bacteria; kingdom Bacillati; phylum Actinomycetota; class Actinomycetes; order Kitasatosporales; family Streptomycetaceae; genus Kitasatospora; species Kitasatospora sp. NPDC059327. Next base: position 55,400 of record NZ_JBHYYB010000060.1, read on the forward strand.
CCGCCCGGGAGGCCTTCACCTCCTCGATGTCGACCACTCTCACCATCAGCGCGATCGGCGTCCTCGTGGCCGCCGTCGTCGCCACCCTGGTCATGCGGGACAAGAAGGCCGACCGGGTGGACGCCCCGGCGATGGCGGCCGAGCCGGCCGTCTGAGCCCTGGATCGACAGCGGCGAAGGCCGGCGGTGGGCCTCGGGCCAGCGGACGGGGAGCTGCTCCACGGGGG